>JANOIH010000027.1:0-84430 GCA_031407385.1 Candidatus Altimarinota bacterium
TAGAATGATATTTTTCTCATCTCAAATCCAAAGTACGGATACATAGATGACTAAAAAAGGAGAGAAAAATCAAGTTGATTCTTTCCCTCCTTTACAGCTAAAAACGATCATTCCAGCCACACACTATTTTCCATTAAGCCATATTTTTCACTCTCTGATGACTTATTCTTATCTCTCTCAAGTTGCCTGAATATGGACTCATCATGAATCTGATTGCTCAGATATTCTGGATATATTCTTCATACAAGGCATGGAAAGAAGCAAAACAATTCGGCATGTTTCTCAATACGTGTATCTTTACGGTTATTGTTGCATTTTGAGTTGTGAATTATTGGTTCCTATAGTATAACACTTCTATCATATCTCTCTAATCTCCCTTATATGAAAATCCTCCTCCTCTCTGCTCTTATTTTCCTCTCATCGTGTTCAGGGATATCTGACTCAGTCACCGAAGTGCGTCCTGCAACTACAGTGCAGGCGTCAGGATCGATAGAACCATATCAGATCGGAACTGTGGATACAGCGTTCCAGTTGCTCGGCCCAGATCACAAGATCGAGGTCGGATGAGTGCCAGATCCGAAGGTATCTGGGATCACGTGTTTCTATAGTCGTGCAAAGACCGGTGGTATCAAAGGTGGCCTCTGATTCGCTGAGGATACAAGTGATGCCTCTGTGGCATGTCGCCAGACGGGAGCGATCACTTTCGTGAAGCCGATAACTCAGGTCGAGGAGATATGGAACGAGTCGACGAGTTTCTTTTTTAAAAAACTCCGTATCGTCCGCTTCTATGACAAGAGTTCCAATAGTCTGATCTACCTCGTGTACTCAGACCGCCTCATCGATGGCTCACCGAAGAACTCTATCTCCGCCGTCGCACTCGAGTCAGTACAGCCAACCCTCGCACCATAATGGAACTCACCTGACTAGCATCCAATCTCTGGAAATATGCCATCATCCAGTTCACGAATCGTCGGAATTTTATCCCGATTCTTTCGGTGTACTTCCTCACGCTCCCAGATATGAGAGCGAACCAGATCGGTATCTACATGTGACTCGGATATGCTGCCGCGATGATCATGCAGATGCCATCAGGATATATCGCGGATCACTATGGGCAGAAGGTAGCCCTTATCATATCGAAGGTGCTTCTGATACTGTCTACACTTTTTTATCTCTTTGCAGATGGATTTATCATATTCGCACTCGGAGGTATATGTATGTCACTCGCACTCAGTGCATTCTCGAGTGGGACGACTTCATCTTTTCTCAAGGGGACTCTCGAGAGGCTCGGAAGATGAGACGAGTACAAGTCAGTATCATCGCGTATATCAGGGAACATATCGCTCCTCTCTATAGGATTCATCATAGGGCTCCCATTCCTCACGACCCTCGATATGCGAGCTCCACTCGTCCTCGCATGAGTGCTCGATATCATAGGACTCATCGTCGCGATATCACTCGTTCCGGTCCATACCAAGATAGAGAAAGATGAGAAAAAATCCCTCCCAGTCCTTATACGCGAATTGCGTGGAACAGGATTCTTCCCGTATGCACTGTTCGTGGCGGTGATCTCTGGATTCCTCTTCGCGGATAATGCATACCGATCTCCATATCTCATCTCCCTCGGCTATCCACTCGTGTATATTGGTCTCGTCATGGCAGGCTCGCGTCTGGTATGGTGGTGGGTGGGTCGATCCGTCAAGACAGTCGAGAAGTATATATCCTTCCGCAAGCTCGTACTCATAGAACTCTTCGTATTTCCACTCTTCTATATCACGACAGGATATCTGGAGAATCCATGGATCGTATGAGCCCTGTTCTCCCTCGTGATCGGGTGGTTCTGGTGACGCTCAGAGATATATGTCGACCACCTGATCGAGTGTATCCCTGATCGCAAGTACCGATCTACGGCGCTCTCACTCAAGTCTCAGCTACAGAACATCATCGAGATGGTATTATCTTTTGCTATCGCGTGAGTCATGGGTATATCGTATGCGCTCGGATTCCAGGTGATGGGAGTCGCGATGTTCCTCATGCTCGCGAGTATCTACTGGTGGGGGATCCGCGGTATCTCATAATCGACTCTCATGATACTATCAAAAGTCTACATCATCACTTGACCCAACGGATCTGGGAAGGGAACTGTGGCTGACTATCTCAAGCAAAAATACTGAGCAGTGGTCTACCGATTCTCGGATCCATTGCATCAGATGCTCGGAGAACTCTGAGTGCCCAATACACGAGAGAACCTCGCAAAACTCTCCCTCATGCTCCGGCAGAACTTCGGAGAAGACATCATGGGAAGGGGAGTGAGGGAATTCGTCGAGCAACATAGATGAGAACTCATCATCCTCGAGTGAATCCGTCGAGTCGAGAGTATGCGAGAGATCGAGTCTATGATAGATGAGATCATCTGGATCGATGCAGAGAGCCACACTCGTTATCAGAGGATATCTGCTCGATGAGAGAAGCATGGAGAATCCGCTCTGTCGCGGGCAGAGTTCGTTACTCAGGAGAACCTAGAGACAGAGCTGACACTGGGTGCACTCTACAGTCGAGCGAGTGTGATAGTGGAGAATAACGGTACACCAGAGGAGCTATTCGTACAGCTCGATGAGATGATAGAGATATAATAATTGAAAAAATCTTAGTTGCAATTCCCGCATTTTTCATATACTCAACTGTAACGAAGAGTTCTTGATTCAAGATAGATTGGAAGTAAGTCTTTAATACCGATAATTTCATTCGGTGTTAGGTCCACATTTCCAAATCCTTGTACTCAAGCAGGGTGAGTTTCACGATGAGGATTATATTTACTTCTGCAGATTCAGATTAACCTTTTTTTGGCGGATAAAAGTAGATAAAAATTCAATTCAAATTCCGAGAGCTTTATATTTATATCATTTACCCCTATTTTATTATGTGGATTATTTTTACGATCGCTTCAGCGGTTATTCTTGCGAGCAAGAAAATACAAGAAAAAAGACTTGTATGAACCATAGGTCCTGCACTTGGTTGGATGTTTCGACTTATCTCAAGTACCTTTGCTATTATCCTATGGTGCATATTCTCGAGAGATATTACTGGCTTATCCAATCCCAATATGTTGCTTATTTTAGGTAGCCTGCTATTTTTATATCCTATCCAGGTTCATTTTTACTATAGAGCAATACATCTCCTGCCAATCTCTACTCTTGGTATGCTCGCAGGTATAGTGCCACTTACGTCACTTATTTGATCATATCTATATATCTGATCTTCGATATCTTCACTCGGAATATTGGCTATAATTTTGACGGTTATTGCAATCGCGACACTATCATACAAGAACATAGATTCAGATGTGAGTATCTGATCCCTTCTATATGCTGTCGGGGCATATGTGCTTTTTGGTATTGGTAATATTATCGACAAGACAGCGCTGAGTTATATGTCGGCAATCCCATACACAACACTCACTCAGATTATTGGTACTATCTCGATTTTTACTTATTCATATTTTATACTAAAAAACACACAATATCGTTCGTTTGGTAAGAATATCGGTACAATAGTGCTTGTCGGTATATCTATGAGTATTTCGGCTTTCCTTATAAGTCAGGCATTTTCCTTATCTCCTAATCCGGGATATGTGGGAGCACTTCAGAATATGCATATATTGTTTACTGCACTTTATGGAGTATTTGTATTGAAAGAAAAAGTTACTCCTCGCAAGGTTTTTGTCTTTATTTGCATGCTCGTGGCACTTATATGATTTGCTTTTGCATAAAAAAGGATAAAATAAGAGTATCCTAATTCTCATATATGCTCGACATATTCCACAAGATCATCCATATGGATATACGATCAACTCTCGTCTCCGTGTGGCAGAGATTCCCACTCTCGACACTGATCGTCATAGTCCTCTCGGGACTGTGGTTCTATGCGGTCAATATCGATGAGTCCATCGAGTGAGTCCATAGAGCGATCGTGACTCTGATCGTGGCATTCTTCCTCGCGACATCACTCGCACTCGCCGCCGAGTGACACAAGTGGAGATATGCTCCGGTCGTGACATATATCTTACCGATCGTGTTCGGAGGATTCTTTTACTTCACGACGGTGGATCTCTACGATGCGAGTACTGAGCTCGTGACCTATATCGTGCTCACACTTTCAGGGTTTATCGCTGCAGTATTCTCAGCACCATTCCTCATCGGATTCATCACTCGACGAGAAGAGCGGGTATCACACTTTTACAACTATTTTGTCCAGATAGCATGGGTGTTCCTGATGGCTCTGGTGGTCGGTGGATCTCTCATGGCTCTGGGAGCTATCGCTATCGCCTCAGTGAGTGCCCTCTTCGATATAGTTCGCAACTGGTCTGAGCTGGACAAGCTCTATGGCAACTGGGCAGTCATCTCACTCTCGATCATCGCACCACTCTATGCCCTCATACAGCTCCCATGAGCGAGTGACTATGAGAAGAGTTCCTTCGAGAAGAATCGATTTTTCTCTTTTCTTGTTCGCTATGTGGCGACTCCTTTTATCTATATCTACTTCCTGATTCTCTATGCGTATACGGCGAAGGTACTCGCGAACTTCTCCGACTGGCCGAAGGGAGTCGTCAGCTGGATGGTGATCGGATTCTCAGCGTTCGGATACCTCATCTATATTTTCTCTCGGGCATACGAGGAAGAGAGTGTACTCACTCGGATATTCCGACGATACTTCCCACTGCTCGTACTCCCCCAGGTATGTATGCTCTTCTATGCGATATACCTGCGTATCGCTCAGTACGATATCACGATGAATCGATACTTCGTCGTCGTGTTCGGCATCTGGCTCACTCTCATATCCATATACTACGTAGTCTCTCAGAAGCGGTATCTCTCAGTCATACCGAGCTCTCTGGTCGCGATCATCCTCATCATCTCCGTCGGACCATGGTCAGTCTACTCGTTCCCACTAGGGCGTCAGGAGACGAGACTGGTCTCTGGTCTCCAGCAAGCTCATATCCTCCAAGGCGGGACTATCATCCCACTCGCGAGTGCGAAGGATATATCTCGCGAACTGTCGAACGATATCGCCTCAGGGATCGCGTATGTCTGTGGATTCCGTGACTGTGATATCATCCGCGAGCTCTTCCCAGTACAGATCGCCGAGGCAACCCGCATCGATGAGGAGAACTGGAAGAGATACAATACAGAGACCTGAGCCACCTATCAGTGACTCTCGAACTACTCTATCGCGAGTTCTGTATCTGCAGCGATCAAGGTGCAAATATCCTACTCGAACGACGGTATAGAGCCCAAGTATCTCCAGTTCAACACGAACGCTAATAGTCCCTATCCTCTCGATATCACAGGCTATACTCGTATCGTCGCTGTCTCGGGCTCTGGTATGAGTGATGTGATCACTGCGAAGGATGGCACTATGCGTCCCACGGATAGCTATATCACGATCGATGTAGATACCAATCTGGCAACCTATCATGATCTCGGTCAGACAGATATCGTACTCGCACTCCCAACTCGTACGGATCTCACGAGCCAGACTGTAGCAACCGGACTCGATCCGTCAGATCTCGTATTCACCCTCACAGGTGAGACTCTCGATATGACGCTCTATATGCAGAGCTACGCCATACGCAATCCGAACTATACAGGAATAGGCAATGATACAGGCATCAACCAGGAGAGAGCGTACTACAATATCAGTGGAGTCGCACTCATCCGTGACAAGCGATAATCAGCTTGCATTTTCTCATCTTTCTATATAATTAGAGTATATAAGACAAGCGATCGAGTGGCTATCACCCACGAGCTGGAGGAAGAAATTTTTATCATTCGATTGGGAGGGGCGTACTAGTCGCTTTTCCCGCTCGGACGATAAGAAAAGTAGAACCTCTCGGAGTCTCATCTCCGTCATGAAAAATCAATCAAGTATCCGCTTTCGGTGGTACCTTGCGCCTCGGCGCACCTGAAGCACACATTTTATTTTTTGTGTGCTTTTTTATGAGAAAAATCTGAGTTCATCCTATGTTTCAGTGAGAGTGATCAAGTGATTGCCTTTTGGCTTCACTTGTGACCGTCCTATCTCAGTATGGAGAACAAGAGACCATAGAACATCTCCTGTCACATCCTATTATAGAGAAAACTCGAAGTCTCAGTATATCTTTCATCACACTCCAGCAGATAGGGATAATCGCACGAGAAAAATGATATCATGTAGACTTGCAACTCGCCAACCCTCTCCTCTTTACAGCCCTGGATAACTCGCAAACCATAGATATCGACGAGAGGATACAATCCATAAAAGACAAAATACATGATCATCCAGAAAAGATCGTCTCACTTGAGATACTGCAAGAATTCATGAGAAAATGAGGAACTATAGATGTACGTATGCCGTGCGTAAGAGATATAGAGTGAGCACTAGAGGAGAATATTACACCTATTACTATCGGGACAACACGATTCCTCTATGATGCAGATCCTGACTTTGATATGCATGCAACGGTGGTAATTGGTTATGATGATGCAGATTCTTTCATCATCTTCGATCCAATAGAGTGAGAGAAAATCGTAGCAAAAGATGCATATCTATTCTGAATGATAGCGAGCTCCTACGCTGACTATGACAATGGCTGAATCCTAAAAATCTATAAATAATCAATTTCCCTATAACTACGAACACTGTTATCTGTATCGATAAAGATAAAAAAACATATGAAGTAAATGCTTCAGATCTTGTCTGGCGACCTTCTGCCTATGGTATCATCATCCGAGATTGACATATCCTCCTTGTTCCACAGTGGGATGGATATGACCTCCCTGGTTGATGAGTTGATCTCGGCGAGACAATAGAAGAGTGAGTTATCAGAGAAGTAAAAGAAGAGACATGAATGGATGTTATAAGTTGAGATCTGGTAGAATACAAGACGAATTTTTTAAGCCAACAGGATGAAGAGAACGATACTATGAGTCACTTTTGTTCTACTATAAATGTTCCATTATTGGATGATCACTCTCGACAGACTGATTCGATGAAGAAGAGAGGGAATATGCCCGACTCGCAGAATGGATACCGATCTCAGAACTCGAAAATATAAAATTCCAAAGTTCAGTCGATCTTGTTCCAATAATCCAAAAAGCCATCCAATAAATTTTGAATCTATAATCTTTAATTTTGAATTATTATGTTCCCATCCGTCTCCCCAAAACAATCATTCCCAGCTCTCGAATCAGAAGTGCTCGCCTACTGGAAAGCGAACAATACTTTCCAGCGGTCTATCGAGACTCGCCCAGAGGACAATCCATACCGATTCTACGACGGTCCTCCTTTTATCACTGGTATGCCTCACTATGGCTCACTCCTCTCATCGATCGTGAAGGATGTCGTCGGACGCTACTGGACGATGCGAGGTCGTCGGGTGGATCGTACCTGGGGATGGGACTGTCATGGACTCCCGATCGAGGAAAAGGTACAGAAAAAACTCGGCCTCAAATCCAACAAAGATATCGAAGAAAATGGGGTCAAAAAATTCATCGATGAATGCTACAAGTACACGAGCGAAGTATCGAGTGAGTGGAACTGGTATGTGGACAAGATCGGTCGCTGGGTCGATATGGACAACGCGTATCGCACTATGGATCAGGACTATATGGAGAGTGTGATGTGGGTGTTCAGCGAGCTCTGGAAGAAGTGACTCATCTACGAAGGCAAGCGAGTATCGCTCTACTCATGGAAACTCGGAACTCCGATCTCCAATTTTGAAGTGGCGATGGATGACACCTATCAAGAGGTGAACGATCCTGCGATCACGGTGAAGTTCGCACTCGAACCCAATGACAAGTTCCCAGAGTGAACGAGTGTGCTCGCCTGGACAACAACACCTTGGACGATCCCTGCCAATATGGCACTCGCAGTCCGCAATGATATCGACTATGTACTTGTTCAAGTCTTTAAAACTCCTAATTTTCAAGCAAGTGAAATAGTAGATCCAAATATGGATAAGTCTGCTAATATTTGAAATGGACCGTGAGGTCCAGTAGCACTTTCAGAACCATTAGACTTTACTGGAGAGCAATATATCGTTGCAAAAAATCGACTCGAAACGGTATTCAAGGGAAAGTGAGAGTTCACCGTGATCCGAGAACTGAAGGGATCTGAGCTCGTCGGACTCGGATATGTGCCACCATTTCCAGAGTATTATTACCAGAAAAATGGAGACAAGAATCACAAGATCTATCATGCAGACTTCATCACGGATACGGACGGTACGGGTATCGGACACGAGGCTCCAGAGTTCGGTGAGGTCGACTTCCAATTAGCGAAAAAAGAAGGAATCCACATCTCGCATGCGATGGATGATGCTGGTAGGTATTCGGCTGAGATTTTCGATTTTGAATGAACTCACTATCTCGATCTAGAAAATCCAGAAAACGGAGCGAACAAGATCAATATCGAACGCATGAAGGCGAATAATACTCTCTTCAAACTCGAAGGGATCACGCATCGTGTTCCTTTTTGTCCACGATCTGGTACGCCTCTGATGCAAAAAGCCCAAAAATCATGGTTCATCGATATCCAAAGTCAAAAAGACAAACTCATCGAAGCCAACGAGCAAATCAACTGGTTCCCAGAATACCTGAAGGAATGACGGTTCAAAAAAGGAATCGAGACAGCTCCAGACTGGTGTATCTCGCGGACTCGCTACTGGGGAGCTCCGATGCCAGTATGGATAGGAGAGGATGGAGAGAAGATGGTGGTCTCATCACGAGAGGAGATTTTTGAAGCCAATAAGGCGTATGGACAACTCGAGGCTCGAGAGGTAGATGGCAAGACGGTATACTACTTCAAGTGAGGAGAATATGATGGGGTCGAGTTCAATCTCCACAAACCATATATCGACTCAGTACTTCTGCAGAATCCGAAGGCTACAAAAGCGAAAAAAGTGCTCGGAGTACATGGATATATCAAAGATGATTCGATTATTGACTTCTTTACTACGACAAAGGAGAATTTGAGTAAGTTTGGAATTGAGATGGAAAACCCATTTTTTCAGAAAGGTGAAGAATTAACTTATAGTGTCTGGGAGAAAAAACTTGATGAAATGAATGTGGCAAATTTTGATACAATAGTGACACACTCTCTCGGGGGACGAGTTACTATGAACTATATCATAGAAAAACAAATTCATATCGAACGACTCGTTATGGTTGCTCCTGCAATGACCTCAAAAGCGAACAGGCAAGCTCTCTATGATACATTACAGGCTGATGTGAAGGAACTAAAGAAGTATGTAAAAGAAGTAATAGTCCTAGCTTCAGATGATGATGCATGACGGGAATGAAAAGCTCAATCTCTTGCAGAACTTGTAGGTGCTCAATATATCGAAGTGAGTGGATTCGGTCATTTTAATGTGAGAGAAAATACTATCATTGAGTGTCTCGTCCAATACGGTACACCTATGACTCGTATTCCTGAGGTCCTCGATGTCTGGATGGATTCTGGTTCTATGCCATATGCTCAGATGCATTATCCTTTTGAAAACAAGGAGGCTATGCAGGCGAGCTTCCCAGCAGACTTTATCGCGGAGTATGTCGGACAACTGCGGGCGTGGTTCTATGTGATGCATGTCCTCGGAGTACTCCTGAACCCGACCAACCAAGAGAAACCGACTCCGAGCTTCACCAATGTGATCACGACAGGAGTCGTGAACGGGAACGATGGACGCAAGATGTCGAAGTCGTTCGGTAACTATCCTGATCCTCGTATGGCGATCGAGAAATATGGGGCGGATCCGATCAGGTTTTATATGTTGAACTCGCCTCTGCTCTCGGGTGGAGATATGGACTTCAAAGAGGAGGGAATCATGGAGACGATCAAGGGTGTTATGCTCCCGATCTGGAATACCTACAGCTTCTTCACGACCTATGCCAATATCGATAAATGGGAACACGATACTACTGAGGTATGGTTCTCTCGACATGCAGAGACAACCTCGAATGCAGCGAGCAAGATGAGTGATGGAACTGATGATCCAGATCTCACAGCTAAGGGGAGAGAACAAGCGCAGAATGCAGGGAAAACTCTCCAATCTCAAGGGAAAAAATTCGATATCATCATCCACACAGGACTGATCCGTACGATCGAGACAGCTCGTATCATCGGGGAAGAGATAGGATTCACGGGGGAGTATATTGCTGATATCAGATTCACAGAGCACGCTGCCTGAGAATATGCGAACAAGACACTCCAGGAGATCGCAGATATGCATGGACTCGATGTTGCAGATCATCCGAAACTCCGTAGTTTTTATAAAAATAATGCCACGGAAAATATCGAACAGTTCGAGGCTCGTATCGTAGTTGCCTATACTGATATCCTGAAGCAGTACGCAGGGAAAAAGATCCTCATAGTAGGTCATGCTGGTACATCTCGTCCGATCCTTCATGGGTACGCAGGGAAGACTACGGAAGATGCACACTATGATACGCGTATCCTGAACGCCGATCCGTTCCGCCTCATGACGACTGCGATCGTGAACCCTCTCGATCAGTGGATCCTATCGAAGCTCCAGGTCCTCATCGGCCAAGTCCATGATGCGATGGAGGGATATGATGTCTCTCGGGGATGTCGTGCGATCGTCGACTATATGGATGAGCTCACGAACTGGTATGTCCGTCTCTCTAGGC
Source organism: Candidatus Altimarinota bacterium (assembly GCA_031407385.1). Taxonomy (GTDB): domain Bacteria; phylum Patescibacteriota; class Gracilibacteria; order BD1-5; family UBA2023; genus JABFSX01. Next base: position 10,683 of record JANOIH010000027.1, read on the forward strand.
GCCGCTTCTGGGAATCAGGGATGACAGCTGACAAGCAGTCAGCATACGAGACTCTCTATACGGTACTCACGGAGGTATCCAAGCTTATGGCTCCGCTCATGCCGTTCCTCTCTGAGAATATCTATCAGGGACTCACGGGACGCGAGTCAGTACACCTCGAGTATATCACACTAGCGAATAGACACCTTGTTGCGAATGATCTCAATAGGGATATGGAAAAATGCGAAAAACTCGTATCCCTATGACTTGCTCTTCGTAGTAAAGAATGAGTTCGAGTACGACAACCACTTCCTTCAATTACAATTACAGAAAATTTAGATGAATATTATAAAAATATACTCAAGGATGAGTTAAATGTTAAAGAAATAATTAATGAAGATCCTGAATGAATTGCTAAAATTAAGTATAAAATATGAAATTTTAGATGACTTGCAAATGATCTACGATATTCAAATTATGTACAAGAAATTAATAAACATCTTAGGGAAGATGAGTTTGAACATGATAGAAGTATCCTTAGTCCATTAAAGATGACAATGGATAATTGAACCATGCTTGAATTTTTTCTTTCACCCGTTGGATATATTGATTTTTACTATGAAGCAATTCCAGAAAAAAATAATATCCAAAGTCGTTTCTTGAGCGATTATGGTGTTATCCTTTGAATGAATTGCGAAATTACCGAAGAACTCAAACTCGAGGGATATGCTCGTGATATCATCCGCCTCATCCAGGATATGCGAAAAGAAGCTGATTACCAAGTCACTGATCGTATCACTCTCCATATCTATGGTGCTCTGCATACTGAGATACTCTCGTCCTATGGTGAGATGATCCAGCGTGAGACACTCTCGACTCTCACGCCCCTCATGGTGGAGCCTGATATACAGAAGGATATCGAGATAGAGGTAGGAGCAATACTCACGGTTCAGATAGAGCAATAGAAAATAAGAACCCTGAATTCAGGGTTCTTATTTTCTATTGCCCCACTCGGTCATGGCATCGATGATCGGGAAGAGTGTCTCTCAGAGTGGAGTGATCGAGTACTCGACGCGTGGTGGGATCTCAGCGAATATCTCTCGTGAGAGGATGCCATCCTTCTCGAGTTCACGTAGTTCCTTCGTCAGCATCTGCTTGCTGATGTCCGCGAAGTACCGTTCGAGTATACCGAACCGATTGGTTCCGCGAGAGATCGCATAGAGGAGTGGGATCTTCCACTTGCCACCGATGACATCCATACACTTGGTGACGGGACATGAATCCGATCCGCATCCTCATTGAGTTGTTTCCATTTTCTTTTGGTTAGGAGGGTTAGTCTAGGTCTAATAGTATGATTATTATGACTATATCATATATTTATGACTACTTGCTATTTTTAGACATTTTAATACTATATATGAACAAAGCAAGTTTTTTGTATTATTTCTTATCTTTCTCTTATGTCTTTTCTCTCTCAACTCGATTGGCGTTATGCTACCAAGGCTTTTGATACTACGAAGCCAGTCTCAGAAACTGATCTCCAACAGATCCTCGAGGCTATGCGCCTCGCCCCAGCATCGATCGGACTCCAGGCGTATCATATCTACGTAGTGACGAATCAGGAACTCAAGGATAAGATCCAGGCTGCCTCATGGAATCAGTCTCAGATCGGTACGTGTTCTCATCTTCTCGTCCTTGCGGGACGTACTGATCTCGTACATGCAAAAGAAGAACACTTCGCTGCTCTCTCAGGAGGGGATGCAAGTGTCCGTGCTCAACTCGCTGGATATGAAGGTATGGTAGACGGATTGATCATCGGACTCGAAGCGTCCAATAGTGGTCTCGCATGGTCTGCGAAACAAGCATACATCACCCTTGGATTCGGACTAGCTGCTGCTGCAGAACTCCAGATCGACTCCTGCGCGATGGAAGGATTTGATGCTGGTGCAGTGGGTGAGATCCTCGGACTCCCATCTTCTCAGGTTCCTGTCGTTATGTTGCCGATCGGATACCGTGCTCCTACTGAGGCGCCACGTCCGAAGTTCCGCCTTCCTCAGACGTCACTCGTCACAGAAGTAAAATAATCCTATGCAAAAAACTATCACTCATCTCGAACACCCGAGGCACACACATATGGTGGGTGATGGATTCCGTGTTGGGAACTATCTCCCTGGCTATGGGAAAACTATGGAACAGGGTCTGACGAGTCCTTTTATCATGCTCGACTACAATGCTCCATGGAGTATATCGCCACAGTCTGATGGACACCGTCCTGGAGTCGGGTTCCACCCACATAGAGGATTCGAGACAGTGACGATAGTCTACTCTGGAGAAGTCGAACATCAGGATAGTGCAGGTGGTGGAGGAGTGATCGGTGCGGATGAGGTCCAGTGGATGACGGCTGGAAGTGGACTCATGCATAACGAGTTCATGACATCAGAGTTCTCTCGTAGAGGTGGCATCCAACATGCAGTCCAACTCTGGGTCAATCTCCCGAGCGCACACAAGATGACTCCACCGAGATATCAGGCACTCACACGAGAGAGTATTCCGGAGATTGATTTTGCATGATGAAAAGTCAGAGTCATAGCAGGGCAGTACGACTCTGTAGGATGAATAGCGAAGACTTTTTCTCCTGTAGAGCTCTATGATATCCGATTCACAACTGGTGGGGAATGGGTATCTGCTTTTCCTCCAGGATACACGACACTACTCCTCGTCACAGAGGGCAGCATCATGATCTGAGATCGAGAGTTCACACACGGTGATATGATCCACTTCTCTCGTACGGGTGAAGAGGTATCGTTCACGGGTGCTCCAGATACCAAGGTGCTCCTCATGGCAGGGGAACCACTTGGTGAACCGATCGCTCACTATGGTCCGTTCGTTATGAATACTCAGAGAGAGATCGAAGAGGCGATAGCGGATTTCAATGCAGGAAAGTTTAATCTACACGATTAGTGTAGATTTTTTAAAATATTTTTTCTCGTTCTCACCAAGGCAGGGACTCAGGACACTATTTTCCCATTTACTTTTGTAACCAAAAGTAACAAAAGTTCCGAGGGCGGCAAAAACTCGCTCAGAAGTCGTTCTACTCATCGATATTTCTTATCTTCTTCATCGCTCGAAATTTTTTACAAAAATTTTGGACAGTTTGCCTCCCTCCGTCTCCCATTTCTAGGTTTTTATCAGAACTCCAAAAAAAGAAGCAAAAGATTGAGAAGGTATTTTTTTAGTCCACTGGACAGTTATCCCAACTCATCATCAGACTCTCTGGATTGGCTCCAGAGATTTTCCCAGAGAGGAGTGTCGGGTGATCAGCACGTATACGATTGATAACGTCATATATATCCTCAGGCTTCTCGACATGTACGAGCTGAGAACGGTATTCCTTGACTCATGGGAAGCCATGGAGGTACTGTACGAGATGCTTGCGTGCCTCCATCATACCGTGGCGTTCCTTCACTTGCCAGAGGAGGTCGCCATGCTCTCTCATCGTCGTGAGTATCTCATCGAGTGTTGGTTCGTAGTTCCCAGGCAAGAAACACCATGGATTACCGAAAGATGCTCTTCCTATCATAAATCCATCTAAATTCTTGTGAAAAACTCGATCTTTGAGTTCAGAATTCTGTTCCTCACTCACCGTATTATGAGCATACGGTTCGTTCCGGTACTCATTCTTCACTCAAATCTCATCGCTTTTGACAAGAATTTCTGCTCATTTTCTATTCAATGGATGTACCATCTTCGCGAGACCGTCCTCATAGCTCATCACGTCTCCGTTACATATCACTGGGATACCGACATGCTGCTTCAGCTCGTAGATACCAGTGAGGTCTGCCTTGCCTGTGAAGGCCTGCTTGTACGTGCGACCATGCACAGATATGAGGTTCGCACCTGCGTTCTCGAGTCCCTTCACGAAGTCCACGAGGAGGTCAGGGTTCTCCCAGCCGAGGCGTGTCTTCACAGATACAGGGATTTTGACGGCATTACTCATCTCTTCCACTATCTTGAATGCTGTATCACGGTTGATCATGAGAGATGATCCGTGTCCGCTTTTGACTACCTTCTTCGCTGGGCACCCCATGTTGATATCGATACCAGTGATCCCATAACCCTCTATGATCTTCGCCGCTTCGCGAAACATCGCAGGATCCTTCCCGAATATCTGGATGATAAGTGGGTACTCACTGGGACTATGTGTGAGAGCACGTCTCTGGAGCTCCTTGGAGTGGACGAGTCCATCCGCCGAATAAAACTCCGAGAATACGACTGTACCCGGAGCGATCTTCTTCACGATCTGACGATATGGACTATCGCAGTATCCGTCCATCGGAGCGAGTGTGGATATAGGGCCGCGGGATGCGAGGTCAGACCAGAAGTTTTTATTCATAGGCACTGTATACTCAGATTCTGAGAAAAATCCAGTCTTTTTAGTTAACAAACATATATATTCACTGAGAGTCAATATTGTTTTTTGGATTTTTCTCCTGAAGTGTGATAGAGTTACTCCAATACCTACCAACACATACCAATATGGCAGCTAATCTCAAGAATCAAAAAGACGAAAAACATGCAGCGCTCGTGCGATCTCTCGGTCTCCCGAAGACCGTGCGCGCTATCGTACTCTCTTATATCCAGGATGCACAGATCGCAATCTGGCTCACACAAGCCTGTGATGCCATCGGGGTCCATCTCGTCACGAGTCCTGATAGTGGAGCACTCGAGTGAGCAGATGCATATATCACCGATATCCTCGATGAGAGCAGGCCTATACAGGCGCTCATAGAGCACGCGGTTGTCCCGATCATCCCTTCTCTGAGCTCATATAGTGCCCGATTCTCTGAGTTCAACCCTATGAAGTTCGAGGGCAATGCATTCCTCTTTGACCCTGCCAATCAGTTCCAGATGTTCGCGGCTCTCGTGCGCTATCTGGAGAATGTCAGATATCCAGGGGATAAAAGAACACTCGTGAAAAATGTGAGTGAGACGCAAATATAGAAAATTGTCTTGACTTTGGACTCTCTCTCTATATATTTGATCGACCGAAAGGTATAATCCTATCTGAGTTCCGTTCGGAACATAGTGGTTATGGAGAAAGACATGGCAGACGGACATCAAAGCAAAACGGGCAATAAGGCCCGTAAAAATTTCACTTTTACCAAAGCTGGTAAAAAGAAAAAGTCCAAAAAGAAAGGAGGCAAATAAGCTCCGATCTATCCACTAAGAGACGTATGCGAATAGTCTTCTAGCGAAACCCGCCCCCATTCGGTTAATTGGGGATTTTTTTATGCTCATTTTTTGCCACCCGCGAGGACCGAATCAATCCAGGTTCCCAGAGTCCACCACTTTACTTTTTGGCAAAAAGTAACAAAAGCTTTCCAGATCTTCCATGATTCATTTTGCTATCTGTATTCATCTCGTTTTCTAGTATTTCACACTAGGATACATGTGAAATACTTACGAAAACTTCGCTGACAGATACTCAAAATTCACCATAACGGAAGAGGTATATGGTATTATGAAAGAACTCACAAAAAGAAGAAGCAAATCAGAAAATAAGTCGAATCTATATTATATACTCATCTCTATATTCTCCGCCTTATCGATAAAAAGTATCCCATTCAGGTGGTCGATCTCGTGCTGGACGATGCGGGCAGGGAGTCATTCTAGGCGCATGGCGTATTTTTTGCCTTCTGGATCGAGGAATGTGACCTTGATCCAAGACCACCGCTCCACATCACCGCGCTCTCCTGGAACTGATAGGCAGCCCTCCTGATCGGTACACATATCCTCTGAGTGCTCTATGATATCAGGGTTGAGCATCGCGATAGTACGGAATACCTCTTCGTCATAATCCTTCATCAGAGAGACGACGATGAGTCGCTTGTTGACTCAGACTTGAGGGGCTGCGAGGCCGACACCGCCGTTGTCTGGATTTTTGATATGTTTGATCATATCGAGCGCGAGTGGCTGATATTTTTTGATCTCATTGGGCTTTATGACTTCTGAGACACTGCGGAGGATCTCGTTATCATCTCATGTTTCGATTTTGAGTTTTGGCATATTTGTCGAGTTAAAATAGAAAATACTGTTGAATAATACGCTTTTTCTCATAAAATTCAAGGAGATTCTCGTTTCTATTTTTTGTCATCTCGTGGAGATCCCTCTCAGACTCATCTTACGAGGAATAGATTTTTCTTTCTCGTAAGTGGAGAAAAAAGGGATTCCTCCGCAAGCTGCGGAATGACAAAAGGAAAGCCTGCCCATTTTTTGTAAATCCAAACCCTCATGCTCAAATTCCTCCGTAAACTCGTACCACTCGACTCATCTCTGCGTGTATCGTACCACTATGTCCGTGGTGTACTCGCGTATATGCTCTCGGGTAATCCAGCACGCGATATGATCGTGATCGGTATCACGGGAACCAAGGGCAAGACTACCACGACCAACATCATCGCTCAGGGACTCCAGAAGGCCGGTAAAAAAGTCGCCATGTTCTCGACTGTGAATATGATGATCGATGGGAAGATGATGGACAATAACCTAAAGATGACTTCACCAGGACCTTTTGTCCTGTGGAGATTCCTCTCTGATGCACAGAAGGCTGGCTGTACACATGCGGTGATCGAGACCTCGTCACACGCCCTCTACTATCACCGTGTCCATGGACTGCGCTATGATGCAGCCGTGCTGACCAATATATCTCAGGATCACCTCGATCTCCATGGGACGATGGAGAACTACGTGACGACGAAGATGCAACTCTTCAAGAATCTGTACAAGTACGGTATCCGCAAGGAGATCCGCAAGGTTGGGGTCGTGAATATCGATAGCGAATACGCGAGCAGGTTTCTCTCAAAAGATATCGTCGTGGACAATATGTTCACCGTAGGGTTCTCCCCATCAGCTCAGGTGCGCGCTGAGAACGTGACTCATACGATATCATCGACTGAGTTCGACGTGCGTATCCCATCGAACCAGTTCCATCTTACGACTAAGTTGCAATGAGACTTCAACATATCGAACATCCTCTGTGCTGTTGCCATCCTCATATCACAGAAGATCGAGATCCCTATGATCCAGAAGGTGATCGCCGAGTTCGACTGTGTGCCAGGACGTCTCGAAGAAGTCCCGAACATGCGAGGAGCCAAGATCTACGTCGACTATGCACATACAGAAGCATCTCTCCAGAGTGTACTCGAGACTCTGAAGCAGATCGAGTGAACCAAGCGTATCATCACCGTATTCGGTGCGACAGGCGATAGAGATAAAACAAAACGTCCTAAGATGGGACGTGTGGTCGATATCCTCTCAGATGTCGTGATCCTCACGGATGACGATACCTATACCGAAGACTCTCTCGCGATCATCAGAGCGGTGAGTGAGGGGATCCAGCGACGAGAAGGCGAGAACTTCTGGATCATACCATCTCGCGAAGATGCGATCCGTACCGCCCTCATCATGCTCCAGGCTGGAGATATCCTCATCGTAGCAGGGAAGGGTGCTGAGACCGTCCAGGTGACGCAAGCAGGAGCTATCCCATACAACGATCGCCGAGTTATCGAGAAGATCCTCATGGAGATCGAGGCACAGGTGATGGTTTAGTTCAGGTCATAGCTAATAACTAAAAAGTAAAAAGTCTGAAACTGAGAATATTGGTTTCAGACTTTTTTCATATGTTTTATCTCCGTCGAGATTGTATGATCTCCTGTGCTCGGATACGGAAATCTTCTCGGTGCCTACCGAGCATATTGTTAGCACTTGTTATACGCATAATCGCAGCATTGCTCGCTGTCTCTAGGAGATGGAGGATCATATCCAGTGGTTCTCATCACTCCAACAGGGTATGTATATGACTCATATTGGCACGTGTTATAGTCTGAGTCTTGTGAGATCATCTATGAGATATTCAGTGTGCTTGTGGATGATCATGTGCGCTGGCGTATGGTCGACACTGAGTACTGATGGTATGTTGTTGCATATGGTAAAAAGTAGAGAAGATAATTATTGAAGCATTTGTTTTAGTATTGTGTTATTTGTGGAGATGATATTCCGAGAAAATTGATTTGTTGTTGATTTTTTGTGCCAAGACAATTGACTACAGTTCTTCAGATTACGATAACCAATTTATTGCTTCTTAGAAGTGAAGAGACTTCTTGTTCTATGACAGCTTCTTCTTCATGGATCCCAATCGGATCCCTATTCATAATCTGGGTATAGAGAGTGTTATTGATGTCAACGAGCTTCTCTAATCATAGGTTTTTTAGATATGTGATTCTCTCTTCAGGCTTCATGTCATATCAGAGGACTCTGACCGCATGATCGCCTGATATATGCCGTACCTGAGTGCTTCATGTAGATATTTTTGATATATTCTGTGCTGGTGTAGCGGATCTTTCTAACATAAAACTAAAGACTTATAATATAAAAAAACTCCTCCAGTTGTACTGAAGGAGAGGTGCATGAATCTGAGAAAAATCTAAGCTTCATAAATCTACCCTTCAGTGGTCTGAAAGAAATAGGAATAGAAGAATGTAGAAGATTGGATTGCTTGCATATATGGGAATATATATCGATAGTATGTTTTCCTGATCCTTTGTCAAAACTTTTTTACTTTTTGGCTATGCGACGGCGTACGGGAGGAGTTTCTGAGGAGTCAGATTTTTGCGTAGCTATAGCACTCTGAGATCCTGTCATATACTCTCGATAGATCACACGTACGACTCATGCGACTGGGACTGCGAGGATGATACCGAGGATACCACCGAGTGACGCACCTGCGAGCATCACGACGAATACGAGAAAAGGGGAGAGGTCGAGTGCCTTGCTCATGACGTATGGGACGAGGACGTCGTTCTCGATACGCTGGATGATGAGATAGAGGGCCGTGAGGATGAGGGCCGCCTTCCATGAGATGCCGAGTCCGATGATCACGGCAGGGATGAGGGCGATGAGTGGTCCGACATACGGGATGAACTCCATGATACCGCCGATGATCGCGAGGGTGAACGCCTGCTCAGTGTCGAATCCGAATATCCACTTCACGAGCATCAGACCGATATACGTAGTGGCGAATATACTCACAGAGAGGATGAGGGTAGCCTTGATCCAGGCAGTCGTGACGTGCTGGATAGAGCGGTAGTGTCCTGTCAGGTAGTGATCGAGGCTCGCAGGCGATATGTCGATGAGGAATCGTCCGATACGCCGCCGCTCGAGTACCATGAGGAATGTCGTGATCGCGACGAGTCCCCAGTTCGCGACGACGCCTCCGACTGCACTGACGACTGAGATACCCCCACTCGTGAGGGATCATATCTGTGTGGTGACGATGGACTGGATATTGCCTGCGTTCTGCTTGATGATGTCGAGAGTGTGTTCGATATTCTTCTCGCCGAATACGAGGAGGACGATCCGCTCAATATATGGGTGAAAATGGAATCCAGTGATCCCATCTCTGAGATATATTGACTGAGCACTGTTGACCCAATTGATGACGAGGGCTGCAGTCTCAGTGACGTAGTTCATCACGATCGGGATGAGCGTGCCTATCACGACACTCCCGAGGAGGAACACGATGATATAGACGCCGATGAGTGTGAGCCATGATGGTATCCTGTGCTTCTCTCCGAGGTCGATGAGGGGATTCATGACGATCGTGAGGAATCCTGCTACGAGCACGAGTGTGATGATGGACGAGAGCATCCAGAGGACGTAGAGTCCTGCGGCTATCGCGAGGAGTATGAGGATCTTTTTGATCCAGAGTTGGAGTTCGGCTGTCATATATGGAGTATTAGTTACGAGTGATTATATGCAGATAAGAGATAAGTCAAACCTATGGATTGATTCTTATGAATATAGGGAGATTTTTGTTTTCTCGAAAGGCGAGAGTACCATCATAGTATGCAGTAGATGGTCCACCATCCAGATTGAGTACTGTGATCGGATCCTGTTGGAATCGTGGATCACGAGCTATCTGTTCACCTATCTGTGATAGAGAGAGTTGCTTACGCGAGATGAAAAAATATACCTTCCCCGTTTTAGTTTTTCCTATCAGTGTCCGCTCGTGTGATTCGCCAGCATGCCATGATTGTCCAAAGTCCTGAAGAGTATTACCCGATAGTACCAGTGGACCCGATTGGAACATGTGCTCATAGATACCAGCTCGTCCATAATAATCATTGTTGGCGATGATATCTATAGTTGATCCAGATATTCCGACGAAGTGGGTTATATTAGGATCATCGTAGACTGGATTTAGCTGCTTCCAGATACCAGGGATCATCATGGACTGTCTGAACTTTTCCCAATATCATGCTGGATAATAGACTCCAGAGTCCGTCTGACCAAAATATGACCCATTGATCATCGTACTCCCAGATATATAGAGATCTCGTGCCGTATGAGTCGCCCCCGAATCAAAAAACACCTCAAATCCATGAGGAGCCTCGATCGTGATCATCTCATCTCAGAGTGGCGTGATAGCTATAGGCTGACTATCTAGAGAACACGCAGTGAGGAAAAGGAGGAATGGAAGTAGATATTTGATCATATTTTATTGTATGGATTGTTCGAGGAGTGACTGAATTGTACTAGTTATGCTGCTCATAGATTCAGGAATATACGATGTATAGAGGAAAGTACGATTCATGTAGTTTGAGAGTATTTTTGATCTACTGGATGATATAGGATCACCATTCTCATCATTGCGTACTAAGGGCAATGGGATTATACCACTATAAGCATAGAAGCTTCAGAGATGTACGAACTTCTGTGAATCTTTCCTGTATGCAAAGATAGAATAACTAAAATCCCCACTTCCAGCACCATCAGCATCCTTGATAAAAAGATATACAGTATTATCCTTCTCAAATGCATACAATACTGTCCCATATCCAGGTCAGAATGTCATCCATGAACAATGAGATGCTTCTCGAGTTATGGGTATTGTACGGGCTGTTTTCCATGATGGAAACATGCTTACCAATTCCTGATATGCAGTATCCTGAAATCAGAGATCTATCGGAATAGTGATCTTTTCATTAGGGTAATATGATCATCCCGAGTATGAAGCACTCCCCGTCAGAACACTATAACACGCATTCACTACTGGAGTTTCATCCCAGAGTCATCCCTTATAGTACTCGAGAGGCATTGGCTGATTATCGAGTACCTTATAATCATCTATATATGTGAGCTCTCTCTTGATAGAGTCAATATATGTATCCATATCTCATCACTGCTTCGTGAGCTCATCGAACTCATCTCGCATATTTCGGAGTCATTCGATGAGGCATACTCTGAATTCTTCAAAATCACTTCCTACACATCGGGACTCAACTCGACTCAAGAGGTCATATCCACCAATATATTTAGGGTTACCACTTACCCATGCACCTCCAGTGAATACGGATTCCTCATTGATATCCATATCTGCGAGGAGAATAGATGTACTCATACCCAGAACTTGTCCTTCCTGTTCTGAGAGTTCACGTTGAGGATCAGTGGGTATTGTTACTTGTCCCGTACAAGCAGAGAGTAGCAGAACACAGATGAGCATATACTTTATCATATTTTATTTTTTCACGATTACGAATGCATCCATGATATTGCGACCTGGACCGACGATATATCGACCCTTGTCATAGAGTGCGAGCGAGCCTCCGTTATCGAGATTGATCGCATCGACACAATTGAATCTACGGATCAGATCAGACACATCCATCATCGATATTTTCTCGATGGTTCCCATCTTCACATCATCATTCGCAGTACGACAGATGAACGATTTGGTAGACTTCAGTTTCATTTTGGCAGTGATGAGTCAGAAGAGATCATATCGTGGGACGAGATTGACTCCACTCGCGAGGAGTATCGGGAAGTTCGCGATCCCGCTCTGGAGCTCGAGAATCATACCAGAGTTGTAGTTGCCACGGAGACTCAGGTCTCCATAGATGTTGTTCTGCACGAGCATCGGTGAGCCGTCACGCAGCAGCCCGAATATAGCATTGATCCCAGTATCAGGGAAATACCGAGAAAAACTAAATCCATCCCCACCCATGATCCGTACCGTATTGGTACTATCGGCGAGTCCTGTATAGTCCCGAGGGATGAAATATGCCCCATTGATCCCCGCCACTCCTCGACCGCTCTCCACCAGACTCCGCAGAGTAGAGCCACTATTGGATGCTACCGCAGTCACACGATACATATCATCATGTGGTATGACAAAAACACGCACCCGATGTCAGTCCACCACCTTGGTGACGAGAGAGTATGCAGAAGTCGTGAGTGGGAAGAGGAAAAGAAGGAATGGGAGGAGGTATTTTAGCATGGTAAAGTTACTTATTCATTTCGAGGCATATTTTCAATAAAAGTCATAATATCGTGAATAAACTCATATTCTGGTAATTCTTCATGAGAAAAATTTCTTCATTCATCAGCCTTAGTTAAATTTATACATCGATCTCAAATTGAATAAGTAAAAATTTCATTACCCCAATCTTTCCAGAATTTCTGAGGAAATTTAATTTTAAAATCTATTCAATCGTGTGCTCAAGCATGTCTTAATATCCACAAAAGGTAGAACCAAGGAATTTTCTTAGAAATTAGAAATTCTTTAAATTCCTTATCTTTATCAAAAATAGATCTCAGTTGAATTATTAGAACAATAAATGATTGAAACATTGAATTACTCAAAAGAATAGAATAATAAGGAGAATTTTTCAAATCTTTAATCCTTACATAAAGATGATTATTATCTAATATAGATTCTGTTAATTGTAAGTTATTTCACTTTCAAGAAAGTATCCTTCAGTCATTTTTTTTAAGATCACAATCAAAAATAGCTAGTGATGAAATAGAAAGAAGATATGTTCAAAGAATAGTATTTATTTTTTGATAAATTTCTTCTGACAAAAAATATATCATAAGAAAGCAGTATTAAAGTTAGTTCACTCCCACCATCTCCTTCACCACTCGCATCTTCTCCTCCAGTCTCGCGTTCATGATAGCCGCTCATTCTCTGAGCTTGGCCTCGACGAATGGGATATCCTGTAACAGTTTCTCACGAGTGGCACGATAGGGTGCGAGATATTCTGTGAGGACTGAGAGCAGTTCAGTCTTCGCATGACCATAGCCGAATCCGATATTTTCTGACTCGTATTTGACACGCAGCTCTTTGGTCTGTTCTGGTGTTGCAAAAACACGATAGAGGCTGAAAATATTACATTCGTCGGGATTCTTTTTTCGCTCATCGACTCACTCAGATCCTGAGACGATCGACATGACTCGCTTCTTCAGGAGTTTGTCATCATCGAATATCCCGATGAAGTTGTCGTAGCTCTTGCTCATCTTGCGACCGTCGATCCCTGGGAGCGTTGCGAGTGACTCGATTATCAGTGCCTCAGGTTCGCGGAACACTTCTTGTCCGTATATATTGTTAAAGGCTCTGGCAATATCACGAGACATCTCCAGGTGTTGGAGCTGATCACGACCAACAGGAACAGCATCGATATCATACCCGAGGATATCTGCTGTCATGAGGATCGGGTAGTTAAATGTTCACATATTGATCTCAGATCACTTTGCTTCTGAGTCTTTGAACGCGTGAGCTCGGAGCATGAGTGCGTATGGGGTGACGTTGGACAAGATGAGACTGAGTTTCGCTAGACTCACGATATCAGACTCAACAAAGATATGTACAGGTGTATCTGTACCGAGGATAGCGAGATATTCTATGGCGATCTCCAGAGTCTGCTCACGCAGAGTTTTCCCGTTTTTCACGGAGTTGATAGCATGGAGGTCTGCTACGAATATAGCAGCATCGTTGCCCTTCGCAGCTGCAGCGAACGGAAGCACTGCACCCATGAGGTTGCCGAGATGCATAGATGAGCCAGTGGATTTGACGCCGGTGATGATTTTGCGAGACATAGTATGGAGAGTTATGTGGTAAATATAAGGAAAAGTAGGAAAAAGGCAATTATGAGTGCAGTGAATCAGTCATGAATGAGTAATATTGCTCACAAGCATCACGTACAGATATAAGAAGAGGATCATAGAGTGGAACAGGAGAGTCAAAACCGTCGAACGCAATCGGGAGCTCGGTACATCCGAGTATGATGGACTCTGCTCACTCTCGGGTGAGTGTATCGACAGCTGTCTGCATGATCTGTGTGTCATCTGTATTGAGTCTCTCTCCACTGATCACCCTGCTGATGATAGTGTTGATCCCAGCGAGTATAGTATCATCTGTGAGAGAGATAGGGATGATGCTTCTCTCCTGTAGTGCTCTATGATAGAGTCCACTTCTGATAGTATTGATGCTTCAGAGGATGCCAACTTGTTTCTGTTTTCTCTCCACTAGATACTCACTCATCGTGTCTATCAGTGAGATATGTGTGATCTCGCGGGTCGGATCATAGATGCGATCCAGATAGAGATGCATCGTATTGCATGCCATGAGTATGATCGTCGCTCCAGATCCTCTGAGTCTGAGATACTCACTCCTCACTTGTGCGACCGTGGTATCGAGTGAGGTGAGATCATCAGTCAGATCTCGTACTGGTATGTTGTCGATGATGAGATGGGGGAAGTCATGATTGCTCCTGCCTCATGAGAAGTGTCGAGACTCTTCGAGAAAAAGCTGGTAACAACGAACTGATGCATATGGTCACATGCCGCCGAGGATGCCGATAATAGGGGATTGCATAGGATAAAAATATTAGAAAAATATACGGGATTCTGTTAGATCAAGATCTCACTGGATCGCATGAGGTGGTGATTCTGTCGGGTATACGATACGATCATCAGGACTCAGATAGACCTCTTTTCATATCTGTGGATAGTATGGCGGTATTGCTCATGTACTCTGTATGAGAGGGATGATATTGGTATCGTATCATTGCTCTTTTTCATAATCTCTTCCGAGTTGGAAGAATGGTTTCTCTTTGACTCATCACACAAGCAAAGTGTATCTATGGTTCTCAGCTGATTGAGGACTAGTATGTCCATTGCAGATGATGTTGGCTGCTGCATAGCGATAAGCGGAGAGAGCAGAGTGGGACTTGCTCTTAGCATATGCTAGGATCTGCCTCATACTCGGACTCTCAGAGTCCTGGAGTTGCACGACCACATTATATACTGTATCGGTATCCAAAGGTGTTCCGAAGTCGAGATGGATATATTGTGCGATATCTGGGTATTTTTGCCGTATCATGGATCTCATATTGATATCCATGAGTTTGGCGACCTGCGCTGCTGATGCTCGATCGAGTCAGTTCTCTGCTATGATAAAGTCCGTCGCCTGGTAGACTCGATATGAGATATCCTCGAATCCGAGTGCCCTGAGTCTCTGGAGTACACGGAGTGTCGGGATGATCACGGCGTTGAGTCTGCATGGCATACCGACGTCAGAGAGTCCTACTCCAGTTGTGAAGGAGAGTCTTGTTCCTGTAGGATTATTGGCGAGTCTTCTGGAGAGGCGTTCGAGATCACGGCTTGTCTCTGGATTGAGATTTTTGTGTTGACTTACCTGCTTGTCATATTGGAGCATGAGGGCTGACTGTATCTGGTTGCTACTGGTGGAGTACATACGTGTAAAAGTAAAAAGATGATAATAAAAAAGTCTGCCACGAGTTTCCTCATGACAGACTTTCGCAAAATAAGATTCGCTAAAATACTCGCCAATGAGGAAGAGGAATATTCCACCAAGATGTGAGGAGTAGAGGAGTGAACATACGAATTATAAGGTTAACCACGAGGATATTGTTGACGATAGTTGAAGGAATTATAGTAGGCATTATTTGAAGCTTCAGTCAGACGATCAACTAGGGATTTTACTGCTGGATTTTCCTGGATATTTTTTTCTAGGAATATGCCTATTGGGAATGATTCAAATACAGTTTCACCAATAAGTAGATTATTTTTACGTGCACTGTTACCAGTATCTACTATATCTATAGCAGATTTTCACATACCAAGTTTTAATTGTGCCTCTATCTTCCCATCTGTTGCTATCATCTTGCCGATATTTCACACTCAGAATCTCTCTGCGAGTATCATCTCAGTTAATCTTGGGTAACTCGTTAGTATATCTCCATCTCTTGAGAATTCCTCGAGAGTTTTCCCGCCATCTTCAGGACGATAGAGTAGATTGAGTTTTGTTGGCTTCTCGTCATCAAGAACAAACGAAGATACAATTCTCTTATCTGGGGCAATCCATCTGGCACTTCAAAAAGAGTCATTATAGTCGTATCATGTAATTCTTGACCCTTCTTTTATAAGACTGCGACATCTTTCTATCATTCTCTCTGCTATCAGATCTTCGCCGTTGATAACGCCATCGATGATACCAGACTCTAGAGAACGGATGGCCTTCTGTACACGGAGAGTCACGAATCTACTATTGGTTCATGTGATTGGAAATATATCCTGACTGATATCTGACTCACTCATGAGTCATTGTGCCAATAAGAATTGTTTCACTTGTTTTTCATTACGTTTTTCTCCTGGTATTGCTATGGTAATTGGGGTTGTTGAGTTCATATATTGTAAAATGTAAGAGTTAATAAAATCCGCCTATTGTGGCGGATGAAGTTCTGTGCAAACTGATTGCATGAAAAATCTTACCGCCAATATGAGAGATAGTGATGCCAGATGTTGATCCAGAGTTGTGAGCGTTTCATATATTATTTTGAGTTAAAAAAATCCCCCGTAAGTAGTGATACTCACGGGGGAATTGAAGAGATTATTTTGCAATTATCTACGATACAATACCACACCGTGAGGTGAGTGTATGATGCCAAGAAGTAGATAGTATTGTGTTGAACATATATCCCTTATATGGAAAAATAGGATCAATGCAAATCTTTTGCTAAAATCGCACTGGAAACTTGCAGTCATTTTTCGCTTCGCGTTCCACCATGATGCGACGAATATGATAGCTCCAGTTTTTGCAGAATCATGGTATCTCTCGTGAGAAGTGAGCAACCCTGTCTCGATCAAAATCCCCAAATATCTCTGTGACCTGTTCGCGTGTGAGGAACTCGAGATGCTCGATCTTGTCGATATGGTATGCCTTCCATCACTCAGCATCATCCTCTTCTCCTCGTATCAGTTCGAGCGCATCGAATCCTGCTACTCGCCGAGCTCACGCTGACTCGACGGACAACTGGTGTGGATATCCAGTTGTCGGGTGAGTGATCTTGGCTGATTGTCCTCGTGTACGATGTTGGAGATAGAGGCTCGCGGGGACAGCGATACGATCAGTTCCACCATAGCGGAACGCTATCGGGAGTCCTTGGCTGATATGCAGGCGTACTTGTTCTATGAGTCATATTGATTTGATCCTCTGCTCAGGAGAGAAGGACGGTGGCAAGTATGAGGCGATGTCGTCGCCGGTGATGAGAGTAGTGGAAGTCATGGAGAGTAGGAGGTAGGTAATAGGAAATAGGGAATAGGGAAAAATGATGAAGATTTAGGTACTAGTCTGACAGAGTAGGAAGATAGTGCTGATAGAGATATTCCTGATATGCTCTGCGATCTGCAGGCGATGATACTCGTGATATGATATCTATCTCTGATGCTCTACGTTGGGTCTGCGAAACATACGGATTCATATCTCCGAGGAGTGAGTGCCGCGTATCTATTTTTGTAGGATAGAGATCATGACAGTCTGATCCATAGGTATAGATGATCGGGTCACTCATACTATCCATGCGGTCGTCTGATATAGAGAGCATAGTCTCGGTCCATGGTTGATTCGCAGTGCTATTGACTTCGATAGCATTGGCTCAGCACTCGATCAGACGAGATACGTACCTACGGAACTCATCTATACTCTGGAAGGTATAGTTCGGATGTGCGATCGAGACGATCGTATTGTCTCGATCGACCACTTCCATGAGCTCCTCTATGCGAGGCTCGTACTCTGGTAGCTTGTCTCTTAGTGAGATAGATTTGGTATACTTTCACTCACTCTTGAACCCTTCTTTCATGAGATTTTTTGCATCTATCCCTGATGCAATATTTTCGAGTTTTCTGATATTATCCCTATGTCTCAGCACGAGCTCCACGAGGTGTGCGTTGTTGTATCCGTCTTCCTGAGTCCCTGGGAAACAGAGTCGCATAGCATCGTATGAGAATGGTACAATTCGCCTGTCGGATAACTCTATCATACACCCGTTCGCCTTCAGTTGTTCGCATTGTCTCTGGACTTTCTCGGCTTTTCCTCTACGTATTCCTGCGAGTATATCCTCGAGTTCTCATCGCAGTGAGAGTGCATAGATGGGGATATGTACGGACTTCCGATAGTCATCATGCTCATATCTCGCGGACACCTCGACTCCCTCCAGTCTGAGTCTCCCGTCATGATATCCTGATGGATAGTCGGCATGTCGCGTCACTCTATCATGGTCAGTGATGGCATGGATCGCGATATCCTGGTACTGAGCGTACCGGTATACCTCCTCTGGAGACTGCATTCCGTCGGAGTTGGTCGTGTGGCAGTGCATGTCGATGATAGGATTGATCATAGATAGGTTTTAGTTACGTGACCATCTTATGTTCCTTTTCCCGCACCCATGATAAAAATACACAATCTGTACAAAAGATATCTCAGAATAAAATATTGCAATACAGCAAAAGAAATATACACTATAAAAAATGTACTAATAAAAGTACAATGTATGCTATTATTTTCTTTTCATGACTGAAAAGAAACAAAAGGTCCTTCTTTTTCCTTTGTTCGTTTTGCATTCTGTTATCGACTTGTTTTCTAAAATTCCAAACTAAGGAACATTCGGAATTTTTACGAAAACTACGTCGACAGAATAATAAAACTCACAAAAAGAAAGAAGCAAAATAAATCCCCTGAAATAGAGAAGTAATCAGGCTAATTCTTTAATTATTCTCATATGCAAAAATATAACTCCCTCCTCGAACGCCTCGGTCTCTCCGAGTCAGAACGTGATATCTACCTCTATCTCCTCTCATATCCGTACAAGATCGTCTCGGATATCGTCCGCGAGACACGCTATCATCGCCCTGCCGTCTATCGCGCACTGCGATCTCTGGAGGCGGGTGCCCTCGTGGATAAGTCCTATCTCGACGGCAAGCGCTACTACTATCATGCGACGAGTCCTGATAACCTCATGACACGTCTCGAGTCGTTGACACGATCGGCAGAGAGGCTGATCCCTGAGCTCCAGACACTGCATGACAAAACCAGCGAAGCCCCGATCCTCTCCGTGAAGGAGTGAGTCTCAGGAATACAGGAGATACATCGCGATCTCGTGACTTCGCTCCCAGTGGGTGGGATATATTATCGATATAGCTCATCACGCCAGGCATACAACAATAGGAAATCCTATATGCCTGCAGAGTATTTTGACTTGCAACAATCTAAGAGTCTCGAGCGATGTGTGATATCCAACGAGAACCGCAAAGCCGACCACAGCGATAATCCCAATCGCGATATCGTCGCTATCCCTGCAGGATTCGACCTGTTCGATGACAACATCACCAAGATCATCTACGGCAACAAAGTGGCAGTCATAGACTATGAGTCACAGATCGGATGGACTATCGAGAGTGAGAGATTCGCTCGATACGAGGAGAAGATATTCCGACTCTTACATACACTCTTGAAGAAGTGAGAAAAATACTAAAGCGCACTTTGATTTTTGCGTATTTTTCTCTATAATCGTCTCATGAACTTATCTGAACTCCTCGCACTCTCGACAGACTATCTCCGTCGTATCGACAATCTCAAAAAAGACGATATTCTCACACTCCGTGAGGTCGTCCGTGAGCATAATAGACTCTACTACCAGAGTGAGTCACCGATCATCTCTGACACTGAGTATGATGAGTTGTTCCATGCGCTCGCACGTGCTGAGGCCGATCATGATATGTTCGACGAGTCGTCTCCCACAGCGCGTCTCGCGATACTTGCCAGTGAGCAGTTCCAGAAGGTGGCGCATATCTATCCGATGATCTCGCTGGATAATACGTACAGTGTAGAGGAGGTCCGAGACTTCGAGAAACGTATGCGCAATGTCCTCAAGGAACAATCGCCACAAGAGTTCCCATATTATATCCAACCCAAGTATGATGGGCTCGGACTCGCGGTGATATATCGATATGGCAAGCTCGAGCAGGCGGTGACTCGTGGGAGTGGTGTGGAGTGAGAAGATGTGACACTTGGAGCGTACGAGATCGTGGGTATCCCGAAGGATATCGGAGCACTACGAGATACCGAGCGCATGGAGATCCGTGGGGAAGTCATGATGAGTCGGACGACATTCGATCGGGTGAACAGAGAGAGGCTGGTCACCTGAGACAAGCTCTTCGCCAATCCTCGTAACTGTGCATCGGGGTCACTGAGGCAACTCGATCCACTTGTGACGCGTTCTCGTGATCTGCAGTTTTTTGCATATGCTATTCCTCAGATCGAGCAGGGGATCGATAGTGAAAAATATATACAATCATATCATGAGATGATGGATATACTTTCTTCTTGGGGTTTTGAGCGTGAGGATTTTGGGTTTCGCAGTATCACTGGCATCGATGCACTCTGTGAGCGTATCCAGACGGAGACGGAGAATAGGCGAGAATATTTTGACTTCGATATTGACGGTATAGTGCTCAAGCTCGATGATATGATGCTCTGGGATGACCTCGGCCGCACAGAACACCATCCGCGCTATGCGATCGCGTACAAGTTCCCAGCCAAGCAAGTGCGCACACGAGTCATCTCGATCGAGCACTCAGTCGGTCGCACGGGGACGGTGACGCCAGTGGCCAATCTGGAGGCTGTAGATGTGAGTGGGGTGATCGTCAGACGTGCGACACTGCACAACTATGACGAACTCCAGAAGAAGTGAGTACGCGAAGGGGATTATGTATTCATCATGCGAGCAGGTGAGGTGATCCCCGAGATCGTATCTGTGATCACGGAGGTCCGTACTGGAGAAGAGAAGGTCATACAAGTACCGACTGTCTGTCCAGTCTGCTCGACTCCTGTAGAACAAGATGACGGCAAGGTTGCGATCTACTGTCCGAACGTCCACTGCCCAGCCAAGATCCAGGGACAACTCGAGATGTTCGCAGGTAAGCAGGGGATGAACATAGATGGACTCTGAGTGAAGCAGATAGAACTATTCCTATCGCAAGGATGGATTACGGACTTCGCCTCTGTATTCCAACTCGCTACGCATGCTGATGAGATGCTGACACTTGAGGGCTACAAGCAGAAGTCAGTAGCTAACCTTATCGAGTCACTCGAGAAGGCGAGACATACCACACTCGATCGAGTGCTCACAGCGATCGGGATACCGAACGTGGGGAAGAAGACAGCAAAAACAATTACGAATTACCAATTACGAATTACTAATACAAACTGAAAGGCACTCCTTGACTCTATCTTCTCTACAACTCCAGAAGAACTCTTGGGTATCAAGGATATCTGACCTGAGACGGCCCTATCTTTTGTGGAGTATATGAGAGACAATAAGGAACTCGTAGAGAGACTCTTTGCTGAGCTGGATATAGCGATACCAGAGCAGATTCTTCGTGCCTCAGAATGACAGAGTCAGGGTATACTTGGTGGCAAGAGCTTCTGTGTCACAGGCTCATTCGACGGTATATCTCGTGATGAGATCCACGAGCTCATAGAAGCGAACTGAGGTGAGGTCCGATCCGCAGTATCATCTCGGCTCGATTATCTCGTCGTCGGTACTGATGCAGGATCCAAAAAATCCAAGGCAGAAGACCTTGGAGTAAAGTGTATTGATTTGTTAGAATTAAGAGAACTCATAAAATAGTTCTTTACTCGCTTTTTTGTCATCCTGAGGTACGAAGGATCTGCCCAAAGATCCAGAAAACCACCTCAATTGAGGCGGTTTTTTAAAATATGTTTATGTGAGAGATGATTTACATGCAGTGATCGCACATACGGTATATTTCTGTATGATTTGCTTTCATTTCTGCAGTTTTTCAGTATCAGATATGGACTCTTTATCGAGCGCACTGAGTTCGCTAGACATCTTTGTATCTATACTGGCAAGAAGGGCGTCGAGCTTCTCAGGAGTATGAGTTATTCCATTAAACATCTTTCAGAAGTCTTCCTTAAAGGATTCTTTCAGTTTTGGATTATTTTCGAGTATCGATAATACCTTTTGTATTACTGAAGCAAGCTTCTCACTTGTTTCGTTTGTGAGGTTCTTTGCTCCAGAGAGAGAAGATATGTATTCTTGAGTTTCGAGTTCCATATATATAAAAATAAAATACTACCCATTCAGGATAGCATTCTTTTTGTCTTCTTGCAAGAAACTGGGCTTGACTTAGCTGCATGAACTGGTCCCACAACTAGATCCCTCCACTTCTTCACCGTCTCCACACGTTCCACATCCTCCTGTACTACAACTCCCACATCCTCCACCTCCTTCTTCCTCGTCTCCGAGTATCGAGATGAACATGCTCTTGATCTCATCATAGGCAGGGAGCTCTCCCTGGAATATCATATCGCGGAACTCGATAGACTCCTCCTCGATGGCGAGGGCTGGGTTCTCGGTGATGCCGAGTTCCATCTTGTAGGCGGCATCGTCAGTCGTCTCCACACGCACAGCATCGTCGAGTGCGAGTTCTGTGAGTGCCTTGGTGACGAGTGTATGGAGAGTGTCGAGTTCTGTTCCGGATCCGATGAGTTTGATGAGCATAAGTGAGATGATATTGAGAAGTAGACTGTATTATTTTTTGACAAAAAAGCAAGAAAAAACCGCCCGAAGGCGGAATATCTCGAATCGGATTATTCAGCAGAATCTTCCTTCTTCGTAGCGACACCAACATCAGCAACTGATGCAGTTGTCTCTTCTTCCTCCTTCTGCTTGCGTGGAGCGTGTACGGTGACGATCGCTTCCTCCGCATGAGATATGACATGGAACTTCTTCGTGTTGACCGTGAGATCACTGACATGGAGAGTTGTACCGATATGATCGATACCGGAGATATCGAGTTCGAACGCATCTACGATATCAGCGGGGAGACACTTCACATCGAGCATATCGAGTGACTGGTGGAGTTCACCACCAGAGACCACTGCAGGAGATGTTCCTACGAGCTTGACTGGGATCTGGACGTGTACCTCAGCCTTCATGTCTACCGTGAGGAAGTCGAGGTGGAGGAACGCTCCAGTAACTGGATGACGTTGTGCCTCGTGAACGAGGACATTGTAGTTCTTTTTCTCTACAGAGAGAGTGATGACATGGTTCTTACCGGCGGTGCGGTAGACCTTGATGAATTCAGACACTCCTACGGCGATCATCGTCGAAGGGGTATCCTTGCCGTACAGGTTCGCTGGGATGAGAACGTTCTCACGGGCTACCTTTGCTATGTCTGTACGGATCTTTGCTTCGAGAGAGTACATAAAATTCAAGAAAAAAATTAAAGAGAAAAAGTAGAAAGTCCAGAAAACCCCTAAATTTCGCCTAGAATATATAGAAAAAGTGAGAAAAAGCAAATCGAAAAATGAAAATCCCATCCCGAGAACTCGGGATGGGATTTCTTGTATATCTGTTCTAGCCTCCTCCGATACTTCCAGCGAGGTTCATGATCGGCTGGAAGATACCTACCGCGATGAACCCGATCACGACCGCCATCACTACGAGGATGACTGGCTCGATCATCTTCTGGACACTTCCGACCGCGATATCGACTTCTTCATCATAGAAGTCTGCGATCTTGATCACGGTCTCACCGATCTGTGCCGTCTCTTCACCGACACGAATCATAGAGACGAGGAGGTCAGGGAAGAGTGGGTCATCTTCGAGAGATTCGGCCATCTTTTGTCCATTCTTCACATCTTGTCTGAGGAGGAGGAGACGCTGATGGTAGACCTCGTTGCCTACTGCTGATGCGACGATACGGATCGCCTCGATCACCGATACACCACTTCCGATGAGGTTAGAGAATACACGAGCGAACTTCGACAGGATCACCTTACGCAGGAGCGGACCGAAGATCGGCATATGCAGGAGGATCGCATCCCAACGGTATTTTCCAGACTTTGTTTTTTTCCAGATCTTGAAGATGAAAAATCCGATAGCGCCAACTCAGAATATAATAAACCAATAGTCCTTGAAAAAATCACTTGTTTTGATGATGAGCTTCGTCGCGGAAGGGAGAGTTTCAGGATCACCGAAGAACGAAGTCAGTGTCGGGATCACCTTCACCATGAGCAGTGTCACACAGGCCGCCATACCGACGACGAGCATGATAGGGTAGGTCATCGCACCCTTGATCTTGCGGGTGATAGAGTCGACCTTCTCTGTCTGATCAGCGATCTGTATGAGTGCTTGGTTGAGCTTACCAGTTCGCTCTCCTGCTTCGATGAGTGAGACTTCCGAGTCGTTAAAACATCCATAATACGCCGCAAGTGACTCGTGCATCGTGAGTCATCCTTGGATGCGGTCGATCATGAACGTATAGAACTTGATCATATTTGGGTCTTTCTCTTGCTTCTTGAGGGAACTCAGGCTCTTGAGAACCGTCAGACTCGCGTTCACCATCGTTGCCAAGATACGGAAGAATATCACCTTCTGTCGAAGATTGATATTCGCACTCGGCTTCAAGAAGTTCTTGATATAAGAGAGGACTCCTTCTTCTTTCCTTATTTCTTGTCATTCTTCGATGTTGAGGATGATGATATCTTGAGTATTGGACATGGGATTGGTGGATTATTTGGCGATTATGCATTTTCCTTAGCGGCGGCATAGACCTCTTCGAGTGAGGTACGACCATTGAGTGCCTTGATGATACCATCTTGTTCGAGAGATACCATACCGTCTGTGATAGCGACGTCGTTGATCATGGTTGCCGCGGCCCCATCGATGATCATCTTCTTCACATTCGGGGTGATCTCGAGGATCTCATAGATACCAACGCGACCTCTGTATCCTATATTATCACACTCAGCACAACCGACGGCTTCGTAGAATGTCGGATGTTGGAGAATCTCAGGAGCGATACGAGAGAGGAGTTCTTCTTTGGCAGTACGTTTGAGTGCTTTTTCGACACGTCCCTTGAGGTGTGGTTCGAGATCTTGCATGGCCACTGGCTTCTTGCACTTCACACAGAGCTTGCGGATCAGTCGTTGTGCGATGATCGCGTTGATCGATGCTGGGAGGAGGAACGCAGGGATCCCCATATTCAGGATACGGGTGAGGGTCTCGGCAGCGGAGTTCGTATGGATCGTGGATACTACGAGGTGACCTGTGAGCGCGGCTTCGATCGCGACGTTGATCGTCTCATGATCACGGATCTCTCATACCATGATTATATCAGGATCCTGACGCAGAGCAGTACGCAGCCCAGTGGCAAAAGTATATCCGATATCTGGGAACATCTGTGACTGGTTGAGTCCATCGATCTGACTCTCGACTGGATCCTCGAGTGTCATGATGTTGACATCAGGCTTGTTCAGCATCGAGAGCGCTGAGTAGAGAGTGGTCGACTTACCAGAACCCGTTGGTCATGAAGTGAGGATGATACCGTTCGGCATGGAGATCGCCTTTTCGAGGAGGGTCTTGTTGCGTCCTTCGATACCGAGATCCATGAGATCTGGGATTTTTTTACTCTTGTCGACGATACGCATCACTATCTTCTCACCATGGACGGTAGGGAGCGTCGAGACACGCAGATCGAGTGCCTTGTTGTTGATGACGGTCGAGAGGCGTCCATCTTGTGGGATACGAGCTTCATCGATCTTGAGATTCGACATGATCTTGAACCTGGCGACTACTTGCTGATGGAGAAAAGGCTGGTACTCGAGGATCTCACGAAGTTCACCATCGACACGATAGCGCAGGCGGACGATATTCGTCAGCGGTTCGATATGGATATCAGAACTCCCACTTTCGACGGCTCCGATGATGATGAGATCACAGATCTGTCCGATGTTTTCTCCCTTGTAGATCTGTTCCTTGAGGAGGTCTATTGATGGTGCTGCCATAGTATATATTTATTTACGATTATTATTCTGGGTGAGGGTCTTGAACTCGTCATCGAGTGCCCGCAGAGATGTTGCTGTCTGTCCGAGGATAGTGATATCGGTACTCTCAACTCACTTTGTCTGAGCGAGTGATCGTACGAACTCAGTATATTTTCGCTCAAATGTCTCGAGTCGAGAGAGTTCCGTACAGAGCTGTCATTGTTTCTTACATTCAGCTTTGGCTGTTTCTATAGCTTTCTGGAGGTTTTCTTGTCTCGATGTGATTGCTCCCTTCAGGAAGGTGATATCTTCCTTCGAAGAACCACGTACATAGAACCGGATTGTTGCACGTCCGTTATTGATCGCTTCTGGACGAGTGGAGTCGAGACTATTCTCGAGTGAGAGGGTCTCTATCGTCATGAGTGGATTCGATAGTATTCTTGGGACTTTGTCATCCGCGAGTACACCACTATAGGTGAGGATAGCTGGGTTTCCAGATTCATTCACATATGTGATGAGCTTCGCTATATTGGAGTTACTCGCCTTGAAGTCGAGTCTGAGGTCAAACGTTCCTACACTTGTCGATCCAGACTTTGTCGCATAAGAGATCCCCTGGATTCCGAGTACGATATTACTCTTGATATCGAACGTAACCAGGAACTTGGACTCTATGAATTTGATATATTCTTTGAGAGTGATATATTCTTCATCCAGAGAGTTACTGATCGGACTCATAGTTGGGAGGATGCTGTTGATCTTCTGTTTTGCTTGACTGAGCTTCTTCTTATCCTCGTCACTACTGCTGATAGCGACACTGAGCCATTGCGTATATTCTCACTTGGTTGTTTTCTTGATCACTGTACGAGTCTCTGCTGGAGCAGACCTGACTATCTTGATGAGTTCCTCCTTTCCTTTCATAGTCGTGAGCTTCTGCCCGAGCGTATCGAAAGAGAGTCCATTTTCTTTAGTCTCGTTATATTCATCGATCGCAGCTTGAGCTGCGACTTGATTCACTCCTATCTTGGTGATACCAGGGAGGATATACGACCATGAGAGTATCGCTATCCCCGCAAGGATAGATACCTGGAGGATGAGCGTATAGGTGAGATGTTCTTTTTGGGAAGTGCTGATCATATTGATATATTAGGATTTCGAGAGGGACTAGGATTTCTGGTTAAATGGAACATACCGTATCTGGAGCTGGAGGGTTGTCTTGGTCTCGAAGAGTATACTCTTGGTATCTTCTCCTGGCTTGAGTATCTCTACGTTCAGTGAAGATGGAGGATTGAGTAAGATGAACTGGCTCCGGGCAGTATTGGCAATCTCATCGATGAAGGCAAGGGCCTCGATACGAGCAGATCCGAGACGGTTGTTGTCATCATCTGCACCGATCCTACTACCATAGACACTACACTGTGTCGAGAGAGTGTCACCACCCGTGATGGAAATTCCATTACATTCGATGTTTGGGCTTTCTCGGTATTCGGATCCTGTTCGCATCTTCTCGAACTGCTTGATGATATCATCGACATGTACCTTATTCTCAAATGTGCTCAATATAAATGCTTTCTCTGGAGAGGCATCGATAATGTTCTTGGATATCTTGATCGGGATGTACTCCGTGAGTCCTGTGACTATCTCTTCCTGGATACGCAGGAGGCGATCATTGTACTCCTTCTGGAGCATGGTGAGTGTCTTGCAGCTCTTGTCAGCGGCTGTGATACCGATGTTGAGATATGTGCAGATGAAGTTGTAGTTCTCCGCGAACGTGTTGGTCTCTTGTGTCCGGATAAATACATGGATCACACCGATCACAGCGACCACGATCGCGAGTGGTACTACATACCCAAGTATATCAGTTCCGAGTTCGAGGCCTGATTTTTTGACCTTGGCACCGATAGAGATATTGCCATCAGAGGTCTCCTGGAAGAAGTCTCCATATGGATTCGCTCCGTCAGTTGCTGATGAAGTCGTCTTGAGAAAACTCTCTGAGACTGCGGTATCTGTTGATGCGGAAGTGGTTTCAGTAGGCATAGTGGGTGTTTTATATGAAGCTAGCATATCAAAAAAGAATCTTTCATGCAAATTCTCACATGAAAAATCCCTTGCTGTTTATGGTTTTCCAGTTTTTATACTATCTCTCTCTGGAGAGCCTGTCACCAGATAGTCTCCTGGAGTCGGATATCTTCACATGATATAATTCCGTTGTATCCAGCGCTCCGTATGCGTGATATCAGGGTACTCATCTTGATGATGGTCATCGGTTCGCTATAGAGAGAGAAGTTGTTCGCTATACCGACGGTACGCGCGAGAAAATATGGGTCTGTTGGGGGATCAAATGGGAGCTTGGCAATCACGACGTGTCGTGCCGCCTTCCAGAGAGCGAGTTCCTCGCGCCACATATCGATCGTACCGACGATGACTGCTGCATCAGGATCTGCGAGGAAGATGGCGAGTTGCTTTCCCTTGCCACCAGAGATACCCTGCATGAGGATACGCTTTCCTGTAGACTCCAGTGATCGTCCGATCTCACGGACATGTTTCATACTCGTGGTAAGTATCACTGTTCCAGCGATGTTTCAGCTTTTCTTCAGTTGTGTTATAGCTCCAGCATCGATAGTGATCGCAGGATCATGAGATCAGGCTGTCTTCTCTACCTCGATCCCTATCTCATGTTCGAGGAACTTCGCCACCTTCTCACCATCGATATGGGTTCCATAGAGTATATGAGTCTCCCACTTCCCGAGGAGTGACTGTATCTGAGCATGAACATCGCGAGGTATATAGGAGATTTTTAGTGTGTTTTTCACGATAGTGATGATGACGCCTGACTCACCACTGATGGTATGGAACCGTGCCAGTGCGAGTATCGCTGCATCGACTTTGCTCCCGAGCATCATATCTCTGCGTGTACTGTGGTGCCTCGTGTTTTTCCACTGGGCATGCGCGTCGATAAGAGACTGAGTAATCAGAGCAAGTGTCTGGTACCCTCGATGCCAGATCTCAGATTGTGGGAGAAAATACGTCTCTCCATAGTCACCTGGAGGACTCACATTCGGTCCTGTCGGACGATCAGGGAATCCGATATAGAGAGACTCGATCCAGCGCAGTGCACCCACGATATCAGTCGTATCTGGATAGTTCTCTAAGATAGTGATAATCTCATCTATGGATATATGGATACTCAGAGCACGTCTGACGGCCTCCTCGAGGAGAGGGATATCTTTGAGACAGAGTGATGGAAGGTTGGAAGGCTGGAAGGTTGGAGCGAGCATATTCCCGAGACTCTTCGCCATATCATAGATCACACAGTCTCTACCTGTCAGTTGCTGTTGGAGTTGTATATAGTACAGATTCTCTTCATCTGCTTGCATGCGGAAATAGGTGATCTCATTGCGTTCTTCTCCGTAGAGCTTCAGCTCGGACAAGAGCCCTGTTTCTGTCTCCTCGAGCCAAGAGAGCAACTTCACGATGAGTATCGCTTCCTTGCGTTCCCATGATGTCTGTGCGATCCTATCTCTGAGCTCTACGAGCGAGCAGAACTCAGTCTCACTACGAAAAAGCGAAGATGACAATCCGAGCACAGAGAGGAGTTCCTGTATATACGTTGCCTGATGATGACCAAAAACAGCAAGATCTATAGGTGTTCACTTACTTATATTCTTTTCTAGAAAATCTCTGTCTGCATCACGTCCATAGGGCAGGGAAGTGGCGGAGTAGGGGGTAGGGGGTAGGAGGTAGGAGGTAGGAGATTCCAGATTTTCAGTTTTCAGTTTTCAGTTCTCGCTATCGAGCCTCTCTGACAAGGGGAAACTTAGGGGGGTTGGCTCCTGGTTTCCGCGTTCCTGTCATCTCGACAGAGTTGTCTGTATCTGTGACAACGACGAGAGATCCTGCTCATCTGTCTCAGTAAGGAGAGCGTAGCCTGTCCTGTCTGTCATATCTATCCCAGCCACTTCTGCAAAAAGCCCGAGATTCGGTTTTTTTTCTTTTTCTCTCGCAAGTGCGAATATCCTCTTCTTCTCTGCTGAGAGAGTCTCTACTTGGTTCAGATAGTGGACAAAAAGTCATACAGAGAGGCGAGTATCTCCGAGTGCACGATGCTCCTTGTCTCATGCTGAGAGCCCGTACATACCCGCGAGGAAGCCGAGATTCAGACTCTCGGCTTCCTGAGAGAGTATCTCTGATAACTCGAACGTATCGAGTATCGGATGCGACGAGAGATCGATATCATGCGTGGCGAACATCGCTACGTCAAAGAGTACATTGTGTCCGACGATCACACTCTCATCTCCGATGAACTGCATCACCTTGTCCCTGACATCTGTCCATGCAGGCTTGCCTGCGAGCATCGCGTCTGTGATCCCAGTGATCATCGATATCTCCTCGGTCATCGGCCTCTCTGGATATACGAGCTGACTGTGTTCCTCGATATCTGTCGCACTATACTGCCCCTCAGAGTCACACTCTATACGAAAACGCACTGCCGCCACTTCGATAATAGTGTCCGTCTGTGGAGAGAGTCCTGTAGTTTCGAGATCGAGAGCGACGAAGATCATAATAGATAATAAAAAATTCCTCACCCTAGCCCTATTTCATTCCAACTTCAGAATAGTCGTGCAAGCACTCCTTTCTTTACTTGTCTCCTTAAAGGAGAGGGAACTTCGGGTACCACCTCTCTTCTCTGCAGGAGAAGGGAATGAGGGATGAGGTGCTTATTGTATCGGAAACCCTAGAAAAGTCGAAGAAAAGGCAAAAGCGAAGTTGACAAGAATGGAATTTATAAAATAAAGTTGACATTTCGTATTTATCGGTACACTGGATTGTAGTAGTAATTTTTAACTTTTGATAGTATGAACAAAGGCCCAAATAAAAATATTGTGTGGGTACCTGGATGACGTGAGTCACTTAGGGAGGGTTTGATAGAAAGAGTTAGTCCATTTTTTGCAATACCATGAATTACACTTGAGATTATAGATGGCAATCCTTCAGAACAAAAAATGTTGGATAGACTACAAGATAAAGAGGCAATAGATTGACTTGTTTTAGCTCAATTTATGCCGCTCGGTACAAATAAATATAATGAAAGATTCGATGAACTGACAAGACATAGATTCTCTCCAAGTTCATATACAGTAGGACGAACCATGGCTCTCGCTATACGAAGAATGGATAAAGTGCTTTTAGAAACATCATTCCCATCCGTCAAAAATGAAACTCCAATATTACTCATAGGTTGAGATCCAGAGCAACTTGAGTGAGTAAATGATGATATAGCAATAAGTGATGAATGGAGTGTGGGATTGAATAGCTCAATTATGACCTTTGCAGCGCGAGTATTGGACAAGCAGAGACAGATCCTCTGTGAGGATGACAAAAGATAAGTAAATACAAAAAATGGAATCAATTTAGGATTCCATTTTTTAGTTGCTTCTTTTGCACTGGATTTCTGGCTTCGCAGGAATGACAGAAACGA
The DNA here is from genome assembly GCA_031407385.1 of Candidatus Altimarinota bacterium. Taxonomy (GTDB): domain Bacteria; phylum Patescibacteriota; class Gracilibacteria; order BD1-5; family UBA2023; genus JABFSX01. The sequence continues at coordinate 42,125 of JANOIH010000027.1, forward strand.
GAGCAGGATTTCTCGACTCCGTTTCACTTCGCTCGAAATGACAGATACACAAAAACCTTCTCGAATTCGAGAAGGTTTTTTTACTATCCGCTATCCTACTAGTTACCATCCTACTATCCTACTACTTCCCGAGCTTGTTGCGGAGGAAGGCAGGGACATCGTAGTCGTTCTGTGGTTCCTGTTGGACAGGAGCTGGGGCGTTGTTCCCGTAGAAGCTCTGGTTCTGCATCTGTGGAGCTGGAGTACTCGGGAAGAGGCGGTTCTGCCCGAATCCTCCACGAGACATACCAGTGAGTTGGACGTTGGTCTCCTCAGAGAATCCAGTAGCGATCACGGTGATCTTGATCTCGCCTGTATAGCGCTCGTCGATAGACGTACCGAATATGATATTGGCATTGGGATCACAGAGTTCCTTGATGAGGCGAGATGCTTCATCTACTTCGAACATAGAGAGATCAGATCCACCAGTGATGTTGAGGAGGAGTCCCTTGGCACCGTTGATCGAGAGTTCGAGGAGCGGAGACTCGATAGCTGCGCGAGCTGCCTCGATCGCACGGTTCTCACCACTACCGTATCCGATACCCATGAGGGCAGAACCAGCACTCTCCATGACAGAGCGTACGTCTGCGAAGTCGACGTTGATGAGTCCTGGATGTGTGATGAGTTCTGATACCCCCTGGACACCTTGCTTCAGGATCTCATCAGCCACGTGGAACGCTTCGAGGAGAGGAGTCTTCTTGTCGATGATCGCGAGGATCTTGTCGTTCGGGATAGTGATGAGGGTATCTACCTTGTTGCGGAGATTCTCGAATCCGTCGAACGCCTTGTTGCTACGCTGTTGCCCTTCGAATGCAAAAGGCTTGGTAACAACACCAACCACGAGTGCGCCGAGTGACTTCGCGATCTCAGCGATCACAGGAGCAGCACCAGTACCAGTACCACCTCCGAGACCACACGTGATGAATACCATATCTGCACCAGAGAGAACCTGCTTGAGTTCTTCACTTGATTCTTCGGCAGCCTTTTTCCCGATCTCAGGGTTCGCTCCTGCACCGAGTCCGCGAGTTGTCGCTCGTCCGATATTGATACGAGTTTGGGCCTTACTTGTGAAGAGTGCTTGTGCATCGGTGTTCACCGCGATGAATTCGATCCCTTCGATACCGCTCTCGATCATGCGGTTGACGGCGTTGTTCCCGGCACCACCGACACCGACGACCTTGATATTGGCGATCGGAGAGATGTAACCACCGACGTTGATCTCTTGGATCTGTCCCATCGGAGATGGTGGAGTTGCTTGAGGGACATTGTTGCGGAGCAGTTTTTTGAGACGATCTTCGTTCGAGTTGCTTGGAGCGGCCATAGAGAGGAGAGTTAATAACTAATAAGTAAGAACGAATAAGTAAAAAGTGATGGAACTATAGCGTATAACTATTACCTATTAGTTATTCGTTATGACCTGAGCTTAAGGCATTATCTTCTTAAAAAGATGTCTCAGAGAGTTTGCTATGCCACCGAGTGAGAACTGTACCTTCAGCGACTGCTTGATGCTGCCATACTTGCCGACGAGGAGAAGGACTCCAATGCTGGCTGAGTAGATGGGGTCTGCGATCGAGGTTCCAGTGACTCACTCTACGTTCTCAGGGATGCCGATATTGGCCGGGAGTCTGAGGTAGCTGCGGGCGAGATCCACGAGTCCGTGCATCTTGGATCCACCACCAGTGAGGATCACTCCTTCTGGGAGCATCCCATCTCGACCGACTTTCTTCAGTTCCATATTCACATAGTGGAATATCTCTTCGTAGCGGGCTCTGCTGATCTCGTTCATGAACTTGCGACTGATGACTATAGTATCTACATTGGATACACTGGCGAGATCGATCTCTTCATCGTAGTCAGGCTTCATCCCTTCACCGAATCCGAGGTCTCCATATCCGAGCTTGATCTTCTCAGCAGTATCGATAGAGATACGCAGTCCGAGAGCGAGATCTGAGGTGACATGCTCACCACCGAGAGGGATGACTCATGCGTAGATCATAGCTCCTTCTTCATATACGGCGAAGTTGGTAGCGCTCGATCCGATATCGAGGACGACGACACCGAGCTCCTTCTGTCTGCGAGAGAGAGTTGATTCTCCGATAGCGAGTACGTTCGGGTAGATATCAGCGATCTCGACACCGACGTCGAGGACTCACTTACGGATATTGGATAGGACGTTCGCTCCCATAGCTATGATATGACTACGGACTTCGAGCTTCTTTCCACTCATACCGAGAGGATTGCGGATACCATTCTCCAGATCGAGAGAAAAACTCTCAGGAATCACCTTCAGTACCGTACGGTTCATGAGATCGACACCGTTCTGACTCATATCGAGTGCGCGGTTGATGTCATCCTCAGAGACGTCGATACCAGCGACAGCGACGATACCGCTCTTGCGAGTGACATCGATGTGGACACCAGAGAGACCGAGGCAGACGTGGGTGACTTGTGCACCGATCATCTTCTCCGCTTCACCGAGTGCGACGTCGAGGTTCGCCTTGAATTCTTCCATGTCGAGGATGTTTCATTTTCTTATGCCACGAGACTCTGCAGAACCGACACCAAGGATGCGGAGTTTTTTATTGTCTCCCCACTCACCGATGACGGTTTTGATACGAGAGCTTCCTATATCTATGGCTACGAAGTATTCGCCTGATACCATATATTGTATAAAAAATTAAGTGTATAAAAAGTGTGTTCTGGTGTGTGCCTTCTCTGATGCGTAAGTACCGAAGTACGTAGCGAAAAGTATGTGACTATTATATGATTCATATTCTGATTTTCAATTCGATTGCTCCAATTCTGTTCACGATTTTTGTACTTTCAGTTTTCGGTTTTTCTCACTTTTACGTATCAGTAAGCTCTGTAGTTCGGTGCAAAACTTTTTATCGCTTCTTTTGGTTATGCTCTATTCGTGTATCCGTCATTCTGAGGACGCGCCCCTTATGGAGTGAAAAGGAATATGGAAGTACCCTTGGGGTGCGGGGATCCAGTATTCCTGAGTTCCTGTCATCTCGACAGAGTCCTGTCTCTGTGGACGACGATAGATTCTGTTCTGTATTTGCTACTTTGGAGAGTCCTTCCTCTTACTTTTTGGCAAAAAGTAACAAAAGCCTATTAAATCTTCCATGTCTCATTTCGCTATCTGTTCTCAGCTCTATTTCCTAAATTGCAAAAACTCGCTTCGTGCCTCGCTCAAACAGTTCGCAATTTTATGGAAATAGTCGCTGACAGATAAACAAAATTCAACATAACGGAAGAAGCAACGGAGTCGATAAAATTTAAAAACTCACAAAAAGAAAAAAACCTCCTATATAATAAGGAGGTTTTAGATGACAGATGATATTACTTTGCTACAGGAGTCTTCGCAACTGGAGTTGCTAGTGCCTTCTTCACTGGAGCCTTGCGAACTACAGGTTTTTTTGCTACTACTTTTCTCACTACCACTTTCTTGGCTACAGGAGCCTTCGTAACTGGAGTTATTTTTACAACTGCTGCCTTCGGCGCAACTACCTTCTTCACTGGAGCCTTGCGAACTACAGGTTTTTTTGCTACTACTTTTCTCACTACCACTTTCTTGGCTACAGGAGCCTTCGTAACTGGAGGTTTCTTTGCAGCTGGTTTTTTAGAACTCTTGGATTTCTTTATAGATTTCTTTGCAGTTTTTGCAGCTTTTTTCTCTGCTTTCTTTGCTTCCTTGAGAGCCTTCTTTGCAGCCTTCTCAGTTTCTTTCTTCGCCTTCTTCTCTTCTTTTGCTATTTCTTTGAGCATCTTTTTCTCGAGTTTCTCGACTTCTTTTGGAGTGAGGATATGATCCTTTTTGTGATTCTTAGACATAGATATAGAGTTATGATATATAGGTGATATTATTCCTTTGTGTAAGAAAGTCAAACTTATTTTTCATATACCCTAAAGGGTATAGAGTATACTACAAAATACATTCGTCAAAGAACGTTGATTGGATTTTTATAGCATACACAGTCTTCATAAGAATAACTTTTTGACAAAGAGGGAAGGGAATATACAATAGTGGAGTTCACTAATACAATCTTATGCAAAAAACTATCTCATACACAGCAACTCTGACTATCGGAGTACTCTGTCTGTCGGCGCATATATCAGCAGCTGAAGTAACGACTCCTGCGAGTCCATATACATCAGTGTCATGTTCGAGTCAACCATTCTATAGCACCAATACGTGTGATCTCTGTTTCGAAGAGAAAACCATACTTCCTCCAGGAACGCAACTGATATGACTCTCAGATATGTGGATCAACCGCAGTGGATCTGATCAGATCATGTATCGAGATGAACAGCTTCTCCGACCTGATCTCATCAATCTCGGATGATCAGGGACCAAGTGGACGAAGGATCCAGTCGACTCTATGCAGATGTGGAGATTCCCGAGTGAGATCGCATGGATGGCATCTGGATCTCGTGAGGTATTTACCATTGCTGACGGCAAGTCACTGAAGTTCATGGAGCAACTTCCGAATACATCCTACACGCTCGAGTCCAGTGACAAAAAAAAATGAGATATCATCGGTATGGTCAAGTTCCCACTCACATATCGAGATACAGATAAGGTGACTAAGGCAGAGGGCCCAAAAATAACCCACTTCGAGTGTGTCGCCTATCGATATGACGCTCCACAGATCCAAGTCGCACCGATCACTGTCACAGCAAAAGCAGAGCCTACCAAATCAGCAATTGTTCCAGTTGCCTCAGTCACAACAAAAACAACTCCAACACCAACTCCCAAACAAATAACTGGCACGAAGACAGGACCTGAGCTCTGGATAGCTGCTATCATTGCTCTGATGCTCGCTCCGATGATCATGCTCATGAAGAAGAAGCGGATATAAGTTCTCACAAAAATACTCTCCCGATATATCGGGAGAGTATTTTTGTATGATTAGTTACTGAATCCTGGAAGTGGAGAGCCCTGCATGTTATCATAATCTATGATGAATGGATCAATATATCACTTATACTTGGATCCACCATTGCCACTACGTACATGGTTGAGGTCCTGGATAAATGCATCATCAAGACTTGTAGTTACAGCATTCCCTGATGTATAGAGGGCGGCTGGATCTGCACTTCCACCGATCGTATTACGAGAGAAGAGTGATCACTTGAGTACGAGTTGTAGGTCTCGGTTTTTGACTGAGGCGGTATCGCTACTACCACGGAGTGTCCCTTCAGCGAATATACTCGCATGGATAAATGTTACGCCACCAGCGATGATAATATTCCCAGCATCACTTATATCTCCACGGAGTACTATGATTCATTTTGGACCACTGATTCCTCCAGTCCCGATATCACTATCGATCGTGAGATTTCCTCACTTTACCACGATTGTCTGGAAGTCCCGTCCGAGGATATCACTATAGACGAGATCTCCCTCGACATAGAGTATGCCGTTGATTACTTTGCCTCCAGCGAGCCGAGCATCAGTCATGCCTCTGGTGAGAAGATTGATGTTCTTGATCATAGCATTGCGGGACTCTGTGATGAGTGCTGTCTGCTCTGCTATAGCGTTCCCATTGTTATGGTTGAATATACTCATATTAGATCCGAGAGTATTCCCGAGGATACGGACTCACTTCATACGGTCACCAGCGATGAGGAGTGGACTATCCGTGAAGTCACTATCAGATGATGTGAGACCATAACGGATGCCACCACTTGGTTCGGTATACATCAGACTCACAGAGACTCCACGAGATGTCCTCTCTGTTGTGACTGCATCTACTGGTCTCACTATCTTGGCAAGGAAGGTGCCAGTTGCAGAGAGGGATGTAGGTATAGATTCGAATGCTCAGCCATTACTGGTTATAGAGTTGAGAGAGAGGGCTCATCCGACACATGCAGGATCACTACCATCTACTACTACTCGATAGAGTTGCTCCATGTCGTACATAACCCCGTCTGTATTCCAGTTTTCGCCATCTTGTACCTCGAGATGACCAGTACAAGATTTTTTCTTTATTATAACTCCTCCACTCGGACGAGTTGCCATATCTGCAGGAGTATAGGTGAAGCTACTTCCGCCAGGATTCCCTACGCCTACAGTAAGTGTTGTTATCGTAGATGTCCCTGGACAGGCTGTCCATCCTGGTACACAATAGGTATCAGTTATTACAATAGGAGGCTCAGGTGGGACGACAGGACAAAGAGGATCTCCTGCCATACATGGTTTCGGTGGGACGACTGGTACACAGAACTTACCATCGACTATAGTGACCTCACCTAGACTATATTGAGAAGTATCAGACTTGATATAGCTGTTCGTCCCTACGGTACCTGTTATTGTTACCTTGGTTGCATCGGCATAAGTCACTATATTCTTGAACTTATCGGTGAGCTGGATACATACTTTTTGATCCGTAGTATCTATGGTAACTCAACAGTCTGGATTGGCACGATCTGGACATGGTGGCTTCACTGGAATGCCTTTGAATGTGATTGTGTCATCCGTGCCATCTGTCTTTTTGCAAGTATCTACTGAGTCAAATATTACCTTGCAATCCCCCTGTTTCTGTGTGACACTGCTTGGAAGAGTGAATGAGGTCAGCGTGGAGCTGATCGTCGTGAATGGATCAGCATCACAGACAACGCTTGGCTTGCCATCTACAGGAGCACGACATGCACCATCAGCATATGGAGAAGTAGAGATTGGGAGCTGATTTACCAGAGATATAATAACAGGTCCAGTAGATGTTTCTTGTGATTTATCAGAAGTCTTAACCCCGTAGCTACATTGTCGAGGGAGACGATACTCATCACATTGTGGGTCTGTAACCGTTGGAGGTATTATTGCCTTATATTGAGCATTCGTACAACTTGTCGGATTGCCTCCTGTCTGTTGACATGTCCAGCTATAGCGAGTTACTCCCGCTCCATCTGTAGACTCTGAGAATACACTTGCTGATCACTGATCACAGAGACCTGCTGATCCAGCGGTCAGGGGAGTAGATTTCAGTTCACTACTATTCGCTGATCCACATGATGCTGGGTAACATGCTGCTATATCTGGGAGACCACCACCAACATTCGGCATGAACTGTATAGTTGTTCTTGCGAATCCGACAGCAGTATCTCATTTCTGTTCCCAGTCTCATAAGGCTATCGCGGCATCGTCGTCACCACTTCGGGCTTGTACCCAAGCAGGCCAATCGCCTGAGTGGATATATGCATCTTCATGGGATTCATTCCCTAATGAGAAACTATATGGAGCTGGTGGAGGTCAGTTTACTCCTGGAGCGGCTGGCCATGGCATGACATCATGTCTCCAACCAACTGGAGCATGATTGGTAATCCCATAGGTAGGTCATGTTACGCATGCCTGATCACATCCTGGTATATATCTCCATCCTATGTCTGCAAAAGAGTAATTTGTATTCGGATTCGTGAGACTAAACCATCACTTATGATTGAGAGTGTAGTACCGGGTGTCAAGATGGTGATATGTCGAACCGAATACGAGTCTGAGTGTACCGATACCAGTCGTAGGATCACAGATATATTGTGACATGCTTCCGATTGGATAGTCCGTATTGGCATATACTCAAGTGATTGGTAAGAGTGATGCCACGAAGAGTCCTAGAATGAATAATAATTTTAGCATAATGAAGGCGAGTTAGATAAGGAGTATTACCGAGGGGCGATTAGATAAAAAGAAAACGATATCGACCAGTTGTATCGAGTATCTGCATCTCAGATTCAGTCCATACGCCCGAATCACGGTTGAGTTTCCAATATCCAGGAAGTCCATATTTCATGAGTTCATCATTTTTGAGCCATGTATTCTTCGGTACTCATTCGAAGTCCATTTTATATTTTTGAGCCTGTTGTAGCTTCCCGATACCCTCGATAGGCTTTGCTATTTTGAGTACCTTCCCATCCTGATATGCGGTTACGAATGGCATACCTTCAGTTATCATAGAACCACCTATATTCGAACCACTTGCTGAGAATACATCGAGCTGAAATGCAGATAGGCTATTATCTCACTTCGTGAGGGCAAAGAGGTAGAGATTCACATTTCCAGTAATCTTTTTGCCATCTGTCGTCGTGAATGTATCTGGAGCGAGTGTATATGTGATACTACCAGTACCATTGCCTGCAATATAGGTTCCGCCACTTTGATTATCCATAATTATAGACGTATCTGATTTTGCCATCGTTGGCTTGATCGATAGTGTCTTATATGAGTTCTCTCCGGCATCGTCGAGCTTAGCATAACTATCGAGGTATCCCTCTGCTTCTACGCGTACCCGTTGCACCATATCGTCATAGACTGGTGGTTGTGCAATAGCACTCTCCATGACTATCGGTTGACCGTTGAGATATATATTAGGACTCATAATCACTGTTCCACTCTGATCGACTGCAGTTCCTACATCGAGTATTATACTTGGTTTTGGACACTTTGTTGTATCTATTTTACATAGGGCATCTCTCTCAGCAAGTGCGCCACTATAGTCACCCATGTATGATCTGAGGTATGATCTCTTGGTTATCGTAGAGGTATCTGAACCGGTCAGACTCTCTATGAGTTCAACTATATTACGATGACCACTTCTTATGTGTGCAGCTATGTCAGCTGTCATTATACCACTTCCATGAGTAGCGAATCATTCCTTTTCTTTTGTAGCAAACATAGCTTCGTACTGCGCTGTAGTATACGGTGCAACTTCAGTTTTTGTCTCTGTATTTTGAATTTGAGAAACTTCGTCCTTTTTCCAACAAGAACTGAGTATCAGGGGTATCACAGCAAGGAGTACGAGGGGAGTATATCTGCGCATAGATAGGAGAGAGTAAGGTGATATTCTCGCTATGATAACAGTCGGGAGCCTACTTGTAAAATCGAATATCAAAAATCGCATGACAAAAGGATAAATCGTATTGTTGATACAATTAGTTGCTCACGACCAATGAACGATTCTCGATATGATCCCACTTGCGTATCCACTCTGATGTCGGATATATATGACGACCTGTATCTGTATCCCAGACGATGATATGCGATGGGGAAGTAGATGTACCGATATATCATAGGAGGACGAATACATGATCTCAGTTGAATGCTACAACTTCTTTTCATCCTGGAGTCTTCCATGTGAAGTCACGATTGATGTACCAATTTTTACACGTGTTTTTTCATGAGATAGGGAAGAGTCTCGCAATCGTCTTCTTATCTCTGTCGAGTATGCCATCCTCGTATACAGGATTCGTACACCAATCCCCCCAGAGTATCACGTGCTTCCCACTATCGAGAGACTCGAGGAGATGAGTGAGGTGCTCCTTGTCATCGTATTCTCCTGGCCTGGTGAACTCGTTCCATGCTTCGGTTCGGAGTGCTGGTATATCCGCACTAAGTTCGTTGTGAAAGTTCTTGGCAATAGCAGACTCATAGATACCATATCATGTCTTTTTGCTCTGACTCCCATCGATGAGTCAGACGAACTCTATATCTGGATCTCCCCATGTCCCATCGGCGGTGTTATACGGCTTATTATGGAAGGGGAGTGTTCGTATGATCTGCTCTTCTGTACGAGGATATCCAAGTGCTCAGTATATAGACTTCATAGCTGCGATCTCACAGGAGAGTGCATATTGCTGGAGAGTGAGAGTATAGCTGAGTGTCTTATCGGTTGTTGGTACGAGGTTCCATGTATCCCAGATATTCCCGATACGAGCCGATGTCGATATGAGGAGTCGGGCACGAGCCTTCTGCTCTCTGAGTATATCTCCAGTACTACTGCGGATCGTACGATCGATACGGAGTACCTTGCGTAGAGAAGATACTTCCTCCGTATATGTGGATGCTGAAGCAGTGTTGATCGTGATAAAAAGAAAAGCCACAATCAAGAAAATAATACGAAAAAACATAGAAAGTATATAAAAACTAAAACCCACTCTGCAACTCAAGCATCCTATTGTATATCCTTCACTTCTCGACGAGTTCTGTATGTGTTCCTCGTTCCACTACGTGTCCTCACTCCAGTACGAGGATATCATCTGCCTTGCGTACGGTCTGCAGACGATGTGCAACGATGATAACTGTACGATCTCTGAAGAGTTCATCGAGTGCGATAGTGATTGCTTCTTCTGAGAATGAGTCGAGTGCTGAGGTTGGCTCATCGAGGAGGATGATCTCAGGATCCTTCAGGAATATCTTCGCTATAGCGAGTCTCTGCTTCTGTCCGCCACTCAAGCGGACTCATCGTTCTCAGATCTCAGTGTCGAGTCCATGTTCGAGTTCGAAGACGAAGTCACAGTGGGCGAGTTTTAAGGCTTTGATGAGTTTTTGTTCGAGTCATGCGTCTGTGGTTTCCTTGTCTGGTTCCTTCCCTGAGAAGGGAAGGTTAGGATGGGTTACATTATTATGAATTCCTTTTTGTGTAACCCCCTCTGACTCCCCCTTCTCAGGGGGAGAACTGGAAACAGCTGATACTAGATTCTCCCTGATAGTCGCATCGAATACTCCTGGATCCTGAGTGAGGTATCCTATGTGTGGATAGTAAGTACGCAGTGCTGTCTCATCCAGCTGATTCCCGAGTACGGATATACTCCCTGATTCTGGATGGAGATATCCTGCTATGAGCTTCATGAGAGTCGTCTTACCTCCTCCACTTGCTCCTACGAGTGCTGTCTTCTGTCATCTCTTGATCGTGAGAGAGAAGTCCGAGAAGACCTTGGTATCATTGTAGCCATAGGAGATATTTTGTATTTCTATATCTTTAGGTTTTTTAGAGAAGGGGAGACCAGAGTCGTATCACTTGATCGGAGTGAGAGAGTCAAAAGTAGACCAGAGTTGCTCAATATAATCAAATTCTCGGGTAAACTTACGAAAAGTATCATATGTTGTTCTCATCGCCGTCTCAATCATCGTCACAATGAGAATGTATGTAGAAAATGTCCAAAAAGTGCTTGTATTATCAAATATTGCTTTACCAACAAAAATATATACTGAAAGACGTATCAAAAAACTGAGAGCACGAATCCCCACATACATGCCACCAACCGAATTATCAATATTATAGTTATGCTTTCTTATATCTTCAAGGAATCAGTAAATTCTCTGTTGTTCTTTTGCGAGTTCTTGTGTTTGCATGTATTCCATCTTGGACATGAATATTCTCGCAAGCACTCGAGAATATTCATTTTCAGCTTTTCGTCTTCCATTTCTGGCAGGAATAGTAAAATTTTTATCAATATAATAGGTAGCAAACAAAAGGGAAATAATCACAAGTACAATTCCGAAACTATACAGAGGATTAAAAAATCCAATACGAATTACTCCATACATACTGGCTATCAAGAGAGCAAAGTCTGTACTCAAGAAGTCATGAAAAATATGCATCCAAGTATCCTTTCCTCTTTTGTAAATATCCATAAACCGACCTGTTCAAATTTTTTCAGTAATATTAGGATCAGATCGAACAAACGCAGGCAAGTAGGTGTTAGCTGCGAATGTATCAATCGCTACATAGATATTTACCCATCCCCAGTGAATTACGTAAATTTTAAAAAGAATATATCATAGCATCAGAATCGAATACACAATGAGATATTCTTTAAAAAGATCTCAATTATTTGATTGTATTGTTGCTCCAATTTTTTCGAAAAAATATAAAGAACTCACTAAGTATAGTCCATCAAATAGACCTTCAATACTACTGCGAATAAACACTCACTTTTTATATCAAACAGGTCAAAAAAATCTTTTTGTTTTATCAAAGAAATTCATATTAATATTTCATTTTTAGAGTGTAAAAGTTCTATAATAAAAACTATAGAACTTATTGATTACTTTTTCTTTGCTGGTGCTTTCTTCGCAGCGGGTTTTTTGGCTATGGTTTTCTTTACGGCTTTTTTCTTTTCCTTGAAGGCATCGGGGAGTTGTTCTGATATCATCTCCTTTACTTCATCGAGTGTGAGCATCTTGATCTCTTCCATTTCGGTGATTTTCTTCCCATCTCGCTTGAGATAGACGTTCTCCTTACCGAACTTGATGAATGGGCCATATCGTCCGTTCTCGACCGATATCTTGAGCTCTGGCCAGTTGTGGATATAGCGATTGGCTTCTTTGTCGACTTTTGCGGCTATAAGTGTCTGTGCATCTACTTCCGAGAGGTCGTCGAAGTCATAGCGAGCGGGGACGTTCACATAGAGGCTCTTCCACTTCAGGAATGGTCCGAATCGCCCCTTCCCCTTGGTGTAGGGCTCACCATCGTAGTATCCGACAGGAGCATCTTCTACCTTCTTGGCCTCGATGATCTCGATCGCGCGTACGAGGTCGACGGTCTGGATATCGATACTGCGAGGAATAGAGACGAATGCCTCACCCCACTTCACGTATGGGCCATATCGTCCCTGAGCGATCGTCACGAGGAGATCTTCATACGTACCGACCTCCTTCGGGAAGGAGAAGAGTCCGAGCGCATCCTCGAGAGTGATATCATCGATAGACATGCCAGGTGCGAGATTCGCGTAGCGAGGCTTCTCATCTTCGGCGAGCTCATCGGCGGTCCCGATCTGTGCGACTGGGCCGAATCGGCTCATGCGGGCGAGTACCGTACGGCCAGTATCTCCGTCCTTGCCGAGTATGCGTTCTCCAGCGAACCGACCCTCTGCTCCGAGTGCATCCTCGATCGATGCATGGAACGGTGTATAGAATTCTCAGAGCATTTTTTTCCACTCGAGTTTTCCATCGGCGATCTGATCGAACTGTCCCTCCACGTCAGCCGTGAAGCTATACTGCATGAACTCGGTGAACTCCTGGTCGAGATAGTCAGTGACGACGAATGCGATATCTGTCGGGAGGAGCTTCTTTGCTTCTATCACTACATACCCACGATCCTGGATCGTCTGGATCGTCGCTGCATAGGTCGACGGACGACCGATCCCTTCGCCTTCGAGCTTCTTCACGAGAGCGGCTTCTGAGTATCTCGGTGGTGGGAGTGAGAACTTCTGATTCCCGACGAACTCAGTTGATCGTACTGATTCTCCTTCCTTCACGACTGGGAGCTTCTTGGACTCTGATTCTTCATCTTGTTCTTCGTCCGTTCCTTCTATATAGAGCTTCATGAACCCTGGGAACTTGATGACTTCACCTTTTACTATCCAGTCTTCGTCGTGTCCAGCTGGCTGGAAGTGGTATGTCGTCGTCTCGACTTCGGCCTCCTTCATCTGACTCGCGATGGTACGTTCCCAGATGAGACGATAGAGTTTCCCTTCTTGTGCATCGAGTCCGATATTGTCTGGAGTCTTGTCCATGTAGGTTGGGCGGATTGCCTCGTGCGCCTCTTGTGCGTTGGCTTGTTTGGTCTTGTACTTACGTCCGTTCGGCATGGCGTATTCGTTCCCGTACTCCCCGACGATGAAGTCCCGTGCCGACTCGATCGCGAGATCAGAGAGGTTCACGGAGTCAGTTCTCATATATGTAATATGTCCGTTCTGGTAGAGGCGTTGCGCGATATCCATCGTCATCTTGACTCCGTATCCGAGCTTGCGAGATGCCTCTTGTTGGAGCGTCGACGTGGTAAAAGGAGCACCCGGCGTACGAGTCGATGCCTTGACCTCCTTGTCAGTGAGTGTGAATTCTGCCGTATGAGGAAGTGTGAATATAGTATTTCCTTTTTTATCCTGGGTTGGTTTGGTACCATCCACACTGACTCCGTGCTTCGCAAAAAACGCGAGTGCCTCAGCTTCTTGCTTGAACTTTTGGTTTTTTCCTGCGATCTTCGAGAGTTCGACGACCATCGGAGTAGCTCCTCCGACTCGTGCGAGGATCTTCCATGACTCTTCTGGGTTGAACGCTCGGATCTCACGCTCACGCTCCACAAGGAGCTTGACCGCTACTGACTGGACACGTCCAGCTGAGAGTCCTGATCTGACCTTGCGCCAGAGGACAGGGGAGACCTCATATCCTACGATACGGTCGATGATGCGGCGAGATTGCTGAGCATTGACGAGATTGATATCGATTTTTTTTGGCTGCGCAAAAGATGCTGCAATCGCACTCTTGGTGATCTCATGGTATGTCACACGTGTTGCCTCCTCTGGCTTGATCCCGAATACATGAGCGAGATGCCAGGCGATCGCCTCTCCTTCACGATCCGGATCGGTTGCGAGGATGATATTCTCGGCTCACTTAGCGAACGCCTTGAGTTCTGCGACACGCTTCTTCTTATTCGCGGAGACCTCGTACTCAGGGATGAATCCTCCTGCTATGTCGATCCCCATATTCTTCTCTGGGAGATCACGGATGTGTCCGATCGATGCTTCGACTTTGTAGTCTTTTCCGAGATATTCGCCTATTTTTCGGGCCTTAGCAGGGGACTCTACGATGACGAGGTATTTGACCATATTATGAGTGATATTATTGTATGAACTTGTTTAGAGGGTAGGGAGTGTCAAGAGAAAGTCAAAAGATTTTGGAATTTTGTGAGTTGTATGAGGAGAAAATAATGGCATAATATTTTTCTGGAGATAAAAAGCTCCATGAATTTGGAGCTTTTTATCTATCTGATCGATCTGCGTATCAGGGTAGAATAGTTGAGAGAGTCAGTTAGAGATTGAGCTAGCTCATCTATACGGTAGTACTCTCTGGCATCTGATAGAGAGAGTTCCGTATCGATAAGTCCAGCTTCGTAGACTATCTGATCAGAGTGAGCTGGGAGGAGGGTGTATTTTCCACCATCGATCTTCTCTTTTCTCAGAGCATTCGCATGTTGGAGTATGGTGGTTGTGCAGTTATTCCAGAGCGTATTATAGAACTCAGGCTCACGAGTGAGCTTATCTGCACGTATCATCATAGATCGGAAGAGTTGTTGTATCTTCTCTTTCGGAGTGTCGATCGGGTACATATACACTTGATTATGGCGATAGTTAGTTCTCAGTTTGATAACATCTTGTTCACTTGCGACAATATATTGGATCTCATATTGGTTGAGGATTCACTTGATTGCATCAAACGATTCCCCTCTTTCTTTACGCAGCTCTGCTGAGATAACTACATTTTTCCCTCATGAAAAAGAAAATGAAAGCATCGTATGTGCAGGACCATCCTTATCTGAGAATGGAGTGATAATATAATAGACCTTCTCTATCTCCGATAGATCAAACGTATCATCATAGTATCCTGGTGTAAACTCTGTATCCGATGACCATGTATGGTTACGGATATTGGCTACCGATATGGTCTCTCCTGACCAAGATATCCCAGGGAGACGAGCATCTTGCGTCTCCCAGTCACGATAGAGCGATGGTCTCTGCGAGAGCCACCATGCCAGACCAACAGTCAGTACGAGGATAAAAGCCAGCAAAAATATGCGCTCAAGCCAATACCAGAGGATCACGAGTATGCTGTAAGATATATTGAGTATATATTTTATGTATTTCAATATATTATTTGATTTTGGGACTTGAGTGTTTCTTGTTCTCATATTTTATCTGTAATTAAAGTGTACGCTGCCGCCTTCTTGTATCCATACCTCGAACTTCCCGAGTAGACTCTCCATCTCACGAGCTGGGAGATTGCTCTGTAGATAGTTGAGTACATAGTCATGAGCACTCAGGAGTTCTCCAGGGGAGAATACCGTCTTACCGAGTGAGTGTGTGATATAGAGAGCCAACTTGATCACTCCAGATCGCTTCACAGTGAATGATCATCCAGAAAGAGAGACAAACTCTACTGCAGAGATACCACTTGCATCCATCTTCTCGAGATCGAGAGCGAGTTCTCCAGTGAATGGATTGATATCTGGTGTACTATCAGGGATATCTTCCGGTGTTTCTTTTTCTCCTGATACTGTCTGGAATATATTGGACAGCGAGAACTCCTCCTGCCATGAGCGAGAGACGTACTTGCCATAGAGTTGTGAGAGATACATCATGACACCTCCCGCGATCATGAGAGCTACGACACGAGTGATTGCTCCGAGGGCATCTTGCCAGAGATCATAACCGAGGATCTTCGCGAGTGCAAATGCCCCGATATAGAGACCCACAGTTCTGAGTAGTGGATGGTCAGTCGATATACCCTTGATGATCGTGATGGCTGCGATGACAGTGAGATAGATCGACACAGCAAATACTCCGAAGAAGTGATCGATATAGAGTGATGAGATGATGAGTGACGCGATAAGTGCGACAGCGAGATCGATATACCCGAACGCATCTCTCGATCGATATCCGATATAGCCAATACCAAGCATGATACCAATCGTTGTGAATTGGATCATAAGTGGGAGGATATGCTCCTTATCGAGTCAGTCGAACCGCGAGAGAAAAAGAAAACAAAAAGATACAAATATCACATTCAGAAATTGACGATGGATGACTTGCCCGAACGATCGATAGAGACTCGTGAGTACAAGAACAAATGTCGAGATCCCGAGTAAGCTCCAACCGTATGGGGTGACTGGGATAATGCGAGATACACCATACCCGATGCTCAGCACAGAGAGGATATGGAGTATATCATGGATCATCCGGCTCGGCTTGCGATCACTCCGTAGGAGATAGAGACTCATAAATACTCCTACCATCATGATCGTGAGGATAGCAAGGGTGATATAGTCTCATCGTGATATGGAGTCTACGAGTATAGTCTGTCTCACTATACCGATGAGGAATACGAGACATGCCGCGAAGAATATCCGTACATCAGCGATACGAGTATAGACGAGATAGAGGATCGTCGACTCGAGTATCCATGCGAGACTCATCATGCCAGGGAGATCTCCGAATACGAATGCAAGAGCAAGAGTAAAGAGGGAGAGCGGGAGAGCGAAAAGTACGAGGAGATCAGTTTTTTGCGTAGCAGGCAGTGTCGTAATATCGACTCAGCGAGTCGGAAGGAGTCGTGATGACATCATCATACCATAGGCAAGATAGACGATAGCCTGGATGATATATGCAACTCCCATGGCGAGCCCTGGGAACTCTATATGCCCGCCCTGATATATCGCAGTCGTGATGATGAGAGCAGATACCGGAAGTGCCGTGAGGAGTGCTGATCGATTAGTGATAGCTCTATCGTCTCGCATCAGGAGATATGGCACGACGAGCGAGATGAACAGGTAGATGGCGAGAGCTATACTAGTGATAGCTACGCTCACACCGAACGTGTTGGGATATATCATGAGGATACCCGAGAGGATGATCGCCATGAGAAAATAGATCGCGTCCCGTGATCGCAGAGTAAATATGCTAGCTCAGATAAGCAGGAATATCGCCATAGCTCGAGTCGAGATGATCGCAGGGAGGTCGATCACTGTAGCATCAGCAAATGTGATCCCAGCAAATGTAAGTCCTCCGAATCCGAGAAGTGCTACGAACCCAAGGAGGAGCGAGGCACTACGCAACATGAGGATAGAGAGAAGTACGAATACCATAGATCCCGTCATGAACAACATACCGATACTCTCACCGCCATCAGCGATAAATCCTATCAGACTCAGTAGGAATGCTATACCACCAAACACGACAATAGAAATAACAGAGAGAATAGACTGGAATACGAGCCAGATTCATATGCAGAATAATGCTACGATAGAGAGTGGTACGATGAAATATGATGATGCAACAAAAGTCGAGGCAAATAATACTACATATCCAGCAATCAATACTGGGACAAGAGATATCTTGGCTCGATACGATGAGAGGGCTAGGGCTGACACAGTCACGAGGAGTCATATACATATCGCGATCACGCCCATGCTATCTGCATCAAGTGTTGCGAGCGATAGGAGTAGCATCATCCCTATGATACCGACTCATTGGAGATACTCGATACTCTCAGACTCAGTGAGTCTCGTGTAGATATTATTGATGATAGATATAGCCACTGTGAGTATCGTCGTATAGATCACGAGGAGGTAGGCGCTCGAACTTGCTGAGTCCACGAGGAACGGTGTCAGATATGCAAAAATAAATGCAAATCCAAGGAGTACTCGAGAGCGGAATACAAGAGAAATAGCGATCGCGAGTCCAGTATTGAGAAGGAGGGCGATCGTCGTCATAGCCTCAGAGAGGAAGACTCCATCTCCAGCAGTGGATCCGAGGAGATGCCGTCCTGAGAGTATAGTGAGATAGTTCACGGCGATACCGACACCAAAGAGGACTCTTGATTCAGTCGTTATATCCTTGTGGTCACACCATACTCAGATACCAATAAGGGCAAATCCAAATGCAAGTCCGATGATGGTCTTTCCTATTGGTCCGACAGCATCAAATATGAGCCAGAGAAAGAATAATGCTCCGAGAAATAAAAGTATGCCACCCACTTTTGCAAGCGGACGATCAGAGAAAAATGAATGCAGATAGAGTCCGATCTTCGATGGCTCCTCTGGAATATAGACGGCTTCTGGAACCGATCGCATCGTATGTTCTGGATTCTTAGCAGATGCAGTATCTATGGAGATCTCTGGAGTCTCTCGGGTATCGGCTACATCCGTACTGATGAGTGGATCTCGTATCGTAGAGCCATTATATCATCATCTTGTGACTGATGCTGGATCCACGGATCGAGTAGTGAATCCTCAGGATTGTTCTTTAATATCTACCCACTCTGTCACTGCGTCTTCGATACCACCAGAAGTGAAAATCACTTTTTTGAAGATGAAACCAATACCGAGTCAGATCCATACAGCGAACTCATAATACTGGTATCCCATGAAATAGAGTGCGACAAGAATCCCTACTATAAGAGATACCACCCATGCGAGTCGATTGAGGAGAGAATACATAGTGAAAATGTGAAAATATAATAGGAACGCAATATCTATAACTTGAACCGACGCAAGAAGAATACGATACCACCGATAAACATAAGAATGACAACCGCAAGGAGAATCATAAATACTGTCTTGTTGGACTCAAGAAGACGATCATCCTTGGTATCACAAGTATTTCCAATAGTATCTCCATCGGTATCCTGCTGATCTGGGTTGTAGATAGCAGGGCAGTTATCGGACGAGTCCAATAGGCGGTCTCGATCAGTATCTTCACAGGCATTCCCTATTGTATTATTGTTATCATCTTGCTGGTCTCGATTCGATATGGCTGGGCAGTTGTCTCTCCATCACTCAACTCCATCTTGATCGGTATCATCACACATATTTCCTTTTCCATTTTTTTCATCATCCATCTGATTCGTATTCTGTATAGAGAGGCAGTTATCACAACTATCACCGACTCCATCCCTATCAGTATCTGCTTGATCTGGATTAGTTATTTTCATACAGTTATCCACAAAATCTAGGATACTATCTTTGTCACTATCATTGGTTCTTTTGTATTCTATGTCTCGATCACAGACATCTCATTTGGTATTTTTATCGAGATCAAGTTGATCAGGATTGTAGAGGCTACAGTTATCCATCACATCTCAGATATTGTCTCGATCAGTATCAGACTGGTCTGGATTCGCTATGCGTATCGCATTATCGATGGCATCGACGATGCCATCAGTATCAGAGTCGAACTCACAGGCATCTCAGGTACGGTTTGCGTTGAGATCTTTTTGATCCCTATTAGGTACGGTTGGACAGTTATCAGACGATCCGGAGATCCCGTCAGAGTCATCATCACTACATGCATCTCAGTATCCATCCCTATTGCGATCTGCTTGATCTGAGTTGGCGAGTATTGGACAGTTATCTCGTATATTTTCTATAGAATCATTGTCACTATCATTTTTATAGAGAGGATTTTCTTTTGATACCAATGGCGTAGTGATCGTTGGTACGAGGAAGTCATATGGGATATCCAATCTCTCCATGAGATATTCGCGATACATGCCTTGCTGACAAGCATATGAGCTATATATCTGGATCATACCACCAGGAGATGATACGAGGTATCTACTCGTGATCCGTGGGAATATCGTCAAAGTATGAAAGCGTGTCATATCAGATTGGACCACTTGTCTCAAAAATGTGACACGAAGATAGCGAAACGAAAATGCATCAATATGAGATATATCAACTGGTACATAATCACGATTATCTTGCGATATTGCGACACTTACTTTACCGAGACTATAGTAGCCGAGTGTTGTCATGATCGTATTGGCTGGGTATATCTGCCCAAGATCGAATACATAGCTCACATCCTGCTTGCCGAGCCCATAGGGGTCTACAGTGACGGCTGTATATCGGTCAGTATCAGCGAGTGGGACGATATCACTGATATCAGGACTCGTATATCTCAGTGGAGGATTCTTCTCAGTGAGGTCGAGACGAGATGGGAGGAGTCTATCTCATTGGACGAAGAAGAGATCATCATCGACATTCTCGATCGAGAAGGCGAGGACTCCAGATGTCGTATCGACGATACTCGTCTCTCTGAAACACTGCGCATCAAACGCTGAAACCGAAGAGATACACGATATAAAAACCATCGAAATCAGAATGATATATCGCATGAGAATTTGGATGAAAGATAAGATTCTAGATAGTATATTTTTTTGGCCCAACAATGCAATTCTAACGTACTACAAAGACACTATTTTATATTGAGAGTGTACTATCATATAGTAACTTTTCATGACAAAAAATACCTTCTACGAGTAAGGAATAGGGAAGATAAGTTGAGTAAGCTCTGACCAAAGAGGAAACTCGGTATATAATAATTGAGGTTTGCTTTAACCGTGACTGATAATATGTGGTTTTTTAGATAAATCAAGTTTTTCACAAAAAAACAGGAGTATGATTCCTGTTTTTGAGTTGTTATCGGATCACCTTGAGATAGTCGCGGATCTCCTCGATATCCTTATCGATGATCGCTCCCTTCTTCTCAGAGAGGCGTTCGAGTGAGCAGATGACCTCTTCGTTCATCGCTTGTCCCATCGCGCTCTTGATCGCTGAGAGCTGCTGGAGGATCTCACGGACTCCTGCCTCATCCTCGATCATCTGGATGACACCACGGATCTGTCCTTCGACTCGACGGAGGCGATCTCCGACACGTTTTTTCTGGAGGGGGTCTTTGATTTTCATAGGTATATAAGACAATAAAGTAAGAATTTATCAGTATTTTTTTATGTAGATTCCTGTATGGAGCTACAAAAACACGACTAGATACCTCATAGTGTATCCAAAAATATCATATTTGCAAATTCTCTCGACAAAAATTTCCTTTTTTTCATATTTCCCATATACTCATGACCATATTCCCTCATCTATTATGCGTATGTACGATACTATACCGCCACTCGTAGGGCAGTTCTGGGCATGACTCGGTATCACCCTCGAGAAGTGTGAGACCCATATCACAGGGGAGGATGTCGATATCCGTATCGAGACTCCAGATAGTGCACTGGTGATCGGTATGCATGGGAAGTCACTGGAGTCGTTCACTCATATCCTCTCTCGTATGATCGAGCACGTAACAGGATCCTTCGTCCATGTACACCTGGAGGTGAACAACTACATGAAGGCCCGAGACGAGAAGATGTACCGATTCCTCGATTCCAAGATCACCCTTGTCATGTCCACGGGGAACCCGGCGCACATAGAGAACCTCACTGCATACGATCGCAAGAAGGCTCACTCCTATATCTCACAGAAGGCTCTCGCAGGACTCTCGACGCATAGTGAGTGAGAAGGTGCTCTACGACATATCGTCATCGAGTATAGTAGGGAACTCCATCAGGGTGTACCGCCGACAGTTCCTCAGATCAGCACTCCAGTCGCTCATGTCCCAGTCGAAGATCTCACCGAAGATGGTATCGGTATCTAGTTATGCAAAAACCAAAATTCTCTACATATCTCATGATCGCACTCTGTATATGAGTTGCGGGTTTTGCTTCGTATATGCACTCGGGACTCCTCTATCGCCAATATAGTGAACTGTGGGACTATAGGCGTATGCATCCAGATATCATACCATCTACGATAGCACTCCAGACTCTCGCAGTCGGACATGATACGACCTATGCAGATATCATGTGGATGCAACTCATACAGTTTATCGCGTACAATATCGGGAACGGTAAGTATCTCGACTTCACCCATACGATCCTGACGCGCATACAGGAACTCCATCCACGGTTTGCTCGGGCGTATGAGATCGATCTCTTGTTCCTCCCTACAGTCTCGCCAGAGAGTGATGCTCCATGAGCACCAGAGAAGAGGCGTATTCTCCAGGATGGACTTACGTACTACGATAACATTCTTCCTCGCCTCTGTGATATGAGCCGAGTAGTAGCGATCGATGCGATGCCTTTTGGCAGTGAGCTCTGGAGTCGGACTGATCTGCGTGATCCGTGTCTCTCACCCCAGATCCTCTACTATATGGCAGCTCGATATGACAGTGATATCCTAGACAAGAAGAAAGCCGCACGTTACTACAAGATCGCAAGTATGCATGCTGATGCGCCACAGGCGACGAGATTCCTCGGGATACTCGCATCTGGTACCAGTGGCAACCATCGTGATGCGGCACTCAGGTTCGCCCTCCTCGCTACTGATGGATATGATAACTCACCCTATGCATGTCGAGAGTTCGCAGCGAGTCTCGCCACCGACCTCGCGGCTAAGGAAGACTGGACTCAGTCATGGCTGATACGTATAGAACAAGAAGAAAAAGAACTCAAAAGCGTCCCACCGAATAATGATCCACTCTCCCTCGCATGATGAAGTTGCTATGACTCACTCGAACGAGGGATCAAGCAGATCTACCTCGGATATATCACTGACCGTACACAGGCACTCCCAGATATCACTACAGAGGCTGATCTCATCAGCGCGAGGATCATCGATCATCTCCCGACGATCCAGTCACAGAGTGGATACACTATATCACGCAGACACGGCATCTGGCAATATGGACAAAAATAACAGAAAATCCCTCCCGAGTTACTCGGGAGGGATTTTCGTAGGGGACTATTTCTTACAGGCTGCCGTATACTTGGCTATGAGGGTTGTGTTCTTACTATAGGTTGCGATCACTTGTGCATCACAGGCTACAATCGAACTCATCGCGCCTATTGCCTCGATTTTGGCGACTTCAGCAAGTGCCTCAGTGTACTTCCCGATGATGAAGTATGTACGATAGCGTATACGCAAGAGCTCATAGGTAGGAGCGTTCGCTGTGATATATGTATTCGACAGGGAGATCACAGAGAGGTATCGCTTATCTGCGTATGCCTTCTCTATATCAGCGTATGCTGGGATAGAGCCAGATGGAGTGACTGTCGTAGTAGCTGATACTGTTGTTGTGGCAGTTACAGGGATGATAACCGATGCTGCGTATGGATCCTTCACGAATGTACGAGTTACTCCTGGGAATATATTCTTCCCTGACTTGGTCGTATAGTATCCAGTGCTCCGATCGAACTCAAAATACCCGACGAGCTTGCGCTGATATGTTCCAGTATTGTACTCATAGAGGATCTTGGCATCATATGTCCCAGTTGCAGTCTTCGCATCGTAGATGATATCGACGAAGGTATGATTATCCGCTCCTTGCTTCACGAACTCGTATCCTCCGATGTATGATGTGGCGGGGAGCTTGTACGCTCACTGGATACCAGCCCAGTCAGTATGGATCTTCCCGACGAATCCTGCATATCGTGTTCCGTATTGGGTTGCTATGTTGTCGACAACTACAGAAGAGGTCACTACTGTTCCTGTAGAGGTACTTACTGGAGGAGGAGTAGTAGCTCCGGTTTTTGTACTCGTGGATGGAGTCTGGAGTATCGCCGGAGCGTATACTGAGAGAGGGATCTTGATCCCTGCCTTACGCATCTCTTCGCGGAGTATGTTGTTCTCGACTTCGAGAGTCTTGATACGGACTGCGTACTGATCGAGGATCGCCTTCATCTGAGTAACCATACCATCAGCATCTGTTGATACGGTGGTCTCTGCAGCGAGTGCGAGTGGAGAGAGGAGTATGAGGAGGGCGAGAAGTATTTTTGTCATATCAAAAAGAAAGAATTATAAAACTTGTCAATAACTATATGGAAGTACTCGCCAAAATCAAGGACTTCATCGGCTCATAGCTCTTGCGATGTAGAGGAGTTATCCCATAATTAAGGATCGCAGTGCGGTGTGTGCTCGTACCATAGCCCTTATGGCTAGCGAATCCATATAGAGGCAAATCCTCATGAAAATCACACATCATACGATCACGAGTCACCTTCGCTATGATAGAGGCTGCTGATATAGCAGGAATGAGCCCATCGCCACCGATGACGTAGGTGACGCGGGAGTTGGATTTTTGACTTCCTTCATCTGACCCTAGGAGTTTTGTCGATTCGGGTGAGGCTATAGTAGCAGCCAACGATCCTGATTCATCACTATTTTTGACTCACCTTTTCTTTTTAGTCGCGAATGTATAGTCAAAATCCCCAACATCGAACTCGTAGTTATCACATCCATCGATATACACCAGGATCGTGTCATCGTCAGTCGTGAACAGGAGGAGTGAGAGAAGAACATCCTGCATACACTGACGGTTCGCCTCACGGATCCCGATGGCGTCGATGATATCTGCATCTCTATAGGAGAAGGCGTACTGACACTCGTTGCGGTGCTGCATGCGCTCGATCTCATGGTAGAGTCTCTCCCTCTGCTCTGGAGTGAGGAGCTTGGAGTCCGTGAGTCATGCGAGTGATCCTATGAGTCCTGGAGCGAGGGATACCTCTGCCATCCATCCGCCTGCTACGACAGGTCCAGCCCATGGTCCACGTCCTGCTTCGTCGATGCCGATTACGTATTTTTTTCACATAGCAAAATAGTACTGAAAGTTTGCAATTCTCCAAGTTTTTCCTATACTCTCATGGCTCTCACAAGAGACAGGTATACGCGTTCCGAGCAATCGGGATGAGGAAAGTCTGGACATCACTCCAAGGGGAAAAGAGATAACGCCTCTGGCTCGTGACTATATCTAAAATCACGAGTACGGACAGTGCCACAGAGACAATACTATCCCGAGCAATCGGGACAAAGGTGAAAAGTCCACTTACGTGGAGTATCTCGCAAGAGGTAGTGGTAAACCCTTTCTGATGCAAGGAGAATGGTACTCAAGTTCATAATGTCTTGGAGCAGTGAGCAAGAGTATACTCCGCTGGAGGCCGTGGGTGACTGCGGTCCTAGATAGATGTATACCGATATACAGAATCCGGCTTATTATCTTTTGTGAGGGTTTCTTGCTCTGTCATTCCTGGCTTGTCCAGGAATCCAGAATAGGAAATCAATCCAAAATATTCATTATTCATTGTTAATTCATCTTATGTCTCATATCATGCTCGTCGGTATCCAAGGTTCTGGCAAAGGAACTCAGGCCCGCAAGATCCTCGAAAAATATGAAGATGACTATGTCCTCTTCGAGATGGGAGGAGAGCTCCGCAAGTTCGCAAAAAGTGGAACGCCAGATGGAGATACTGTCCTGGCGATCATCACTGCAGGGAACAAGGTTGGACCAGAATATATCATCCAGCTTTCGAAGGAATTTATCGAGAAGAATACAGGTAAAAAAATCCTCATCGATGGAGCGATCCGCGACAAAGCACAAAATGATGCTATGGAAAAAGTATGGGGAGAGTTCGACGTGCTCTATCTCGAACTGGATGAGGACACCGCCGTACGCCGTCTCTGTGGTCGCCGTATCGATCCTGTGACACAAGAGACCTTCCCAGCGAGTTACAAGGGTGATAAAAATCCAAAAACAGGGAACACTCTCGTCGTCCGCGCCGATGATACAGAGGATGCTATCCGCAAGCGCATCGCTTGGTCGATATCTGATACTCTCCCACTTCTGGATACTTGGGAGGCTAACTGACATCAGGTATATCGCATCGATGCCGATCAGAGTGAGGAGGAGATATTCGCTGAGGTAGAAAAGGCGATAGCGAGATAAAAAGAAAAGCGCCCTACGATGAGGGCGTTTTTTTGATTGAGTTACCAACGGTAACCCTGTATTTTTGTCGCAGCCACTAAGGCTGCAACTTTTGCAGCTGATTTTCCCTCAGCAATTTTTTTGGAACGACTAAGTCGTTCCTTTTGTGCTCCTTTGTTTTTCGGAGGATTTTTATAAAAAACACATAAGTCAATAACTTGAACTTGTGTTTTTACTGTTCTTGTCTATGCTGACTCTGTCATGCTGAAGTATGAAGCATCTGCTCAGCTATCCATTAGGGCAGATTCTTCGTTCCTCAGAATGACAGAAACCATTACTAAGCACTATCACTACTCACTTCTACCTCCATATCCCGTTCTGCCGACAGCGGTGTCCGTATTGCAAGTTCGCACTGACACCTGTTTTTGACGAGTTCAAGAAGCGGAGGTATATCGAATACTTGAAGAAAGAAATTCGAGAATATTTTGTTCCTGTTATCGCGAAGAATGAAGCGATCCAGGTTTCCCAAAATACAGAGCATGGATTGCTTCGTACCTCGCAATGACGAAAGCAGAAAACCATCTATTTCGGCGGTTGAACCCCATCAGTTCTCTCACACGATGAGATCCGAGAGATTTTGGAGTGTTTTCCTTTTTATAGAGAATCGGGTATCGAGATCACTATGGAGATGAATCCTGAGGATGTCACACCTGAATACATTGCTGGAGTTCTCGGGCTCGGGATCAATCGGATATCGCTCGGTATCCAGACGCTGAATGAAGCGAGTCTAAAAGAAATTCATAGAAGCGATAGAAATACGATTTTCGGTGCACTTGAGAGTATTAGTCCTGAAATCAAAAAATCAAATAATAATATCTCTCTCAACATCGACTTCATCCTCGGGCTTCCTTTTACGAAGCCATGAGAGACTCTGGCGTGAATCAGGGAACTCCATGAGCGATTCCCATACATCACGAATACGAGTGTCTATATGCTCGAAGATGAGGCTTATCCGAGACACTGGAAGGAGAACTGGATTACAGAAGATGAGATGCAGAGTGAGTTCTTGGCTATTATGGATTATCTTGAGTCCACTTGATGGCATCACTATGAGCTCTCGAACTGGGCTCGTCCAGGATATGAGTCAGTGCACAACCAGGGATACTGGGATCACTCGGAAACGAGAGGATTCGGACTCTCGGCTGCCTCTTACGAGCTCTGAAATCGATGGAGCAACTCGAGTTCGTTCACAGCGTACTATGGGTGAAAAAGAGACAATGAAGAACAATTGACACCCGCAGATATCGAGATAGAACAGATGATGTTCGGGATGAGGAGGGGTGGATGGGAATCCGATAAAAAATCACCACAACTCGATACTCTCATCTCGGATTGACTCCTCGAAATATACGAAAACCGAATAAAACCAACAAAAACTTGAATTTTCCTATTAGATCATATACTGTCCGAGTTGATGTAGGGCGTATGCCGCCATAGCTCAGTTGGTAGAGCACTTCATTGGTAATGAAGAGGTCTCGGGTTCGTGTCCCGATGGTGGCTCCAGAATATACAAAAAATCCTCTCCCGAGTACTCGGGAGAGGATTTTTCTATAATGCGCGGAGTTCTTTTTGCTTCTTCTCGATCGAGACGATCATATGTCAGAGGAAGGCATCGATGATAACCTTACTGGTCTCGTTGACCTTACTCGAGTTTTTGTTCCGCTGTCGGCGAGCATCGAGTGACGACTGGATCTTCCCATACGCTGATATGCGGTCATTGATATCAGGAGCTGTCTTCTGGAGAGTCTGGTCGATATCCTTGAGGATCTTATCTCACTGAGACTTATACGAATCGATGATATAGCTGGATATCTCTTGTTTGATCTTTTCTTTTTTGGCTTCTCGTACAGACTCAGTCTCTTCGTCATCATCTTGTTTCTCGATTGATGTGGACTTGCTCGTTTGTATCTGTGTACCCGACTTGCTCACTGCACCTGTATCACTCTCAGCAAAAGCTCCTACCGAGAAGGTAAGGCTAAGGACAAAAACGATGATGGAGCTGAGGAAGATATTCACAAGAGAGAGAATACTGAACTCCAAGATAAAATCAAGTCTCAGTGTGTGAAGTTTGCGTGAGGGCTAGATATCGTTGCGGAGTATCGTGAATCCGTCAGTACTATATTCGACAAGAGAGGCATAGATATCCTGATAATTCAGGAAATATTTTTTCCCGATTATGCCCGTAAGTCCATCTCGTGGTGCGATGATTCGTCACTCCCTGAGTTCCTGATAGACCTGAGAATCGATCTCGATGTTCTCTATATCAGGGAACAAGAGATCGAGGGGGAGGGGAGTCAGGGCATCGAGATCCTCGATCTGTATCGCCATATCTTCCCTCAATGTCGCATGTTCAGTGTGGATCATCGTCCTACGTAGAGCACTCACATATCCACCAGATACACCGAAGAATCCAGCGATCACTGGAGCGAACGATCTGATATATCATCCAGACGATATGCGGAGCTCTATGGTAAAAAGAGGCGGAGCAAACTCAACTATCTCCACGTGACTGACAGATATCTGGCGCGACTGTATCTCGAAGTCCTCTCACTTGCGAGCGAGATCATAGGCACGCTCACCTCATATATGCAGAGCACTATATCTCGGCGGGATCTGCTCAGTCTGGCTCATGAGGAAGTCATGGAGTTCAGAACGACTCTTCTCCCTATAGTCTGTCATACTATGTTCTATTACCTCTGTCCCGAGATCTAAGCTCGGCGTAGTCCCATCTATACGAACTGAGAATATATAGGTCTTCTCGCTCCCATTCAGGAGAGGGAGGAGCTTGGTGCTATTGGCCGTGGCGATGAGGAGGCATCCACTCGCGAGTGGATCGAGAGTTCCTGCATGGCCGATACGCTTCATATCGAGTGCCTTCCTGAGCTTCCTGATGACGTCAAAACTCGAGAATCATACGGGCTTGTCGATGAGATAGAACATATTTTATAGGAACTTACTTTTCATACTATTCTGACTTTGACTCTAATTCTGGATATGTCGCCGTATGCGGATGACTGAGGAATCGTGGAGTACTGACCCATCCTATCTTGCCGAAGTCGATCGACCAGTTCGTATCTGAGAAGAGGTGAAAATATCCAAAATTGATCAGTGCTGTTCCGATGATGTCAGATCGCTTGATGAAGTGAGCAGTATACTCCTTGCCATAACAGTCCTTGAAACATGAGCGTGAGTCTGATGAGTTCTGACGGTTGTCGCCCATGACCCAGTACTGTCCGGTACCAAGGAGGAATTGACTCTCTGTGATCGTCTCGGAGAGGTAGGTCTTCCCTGAGTTACTCAGAGAGAGATAAGGCTCATGTATCTGGACAAATCCTGACGCCGAAGCAGTCTTGATATACACCAATCACTCTTCGAACCGGATCGTATCACCAGGGACGGCGATCACACGTTTGATATAGTATTCACGATTCTTGTCTACGTGCGGAGTGATGACCACAACATCTCCTCTCTTCGGATCTCAGACTCGTACTGGGATTTTCCCCATGAGTGAGTTGATCGTAGATTCCACAGTACTGGTTCCTTTTTTCGCTCCGAAGGTATCGGGGAAGTTCAGATATGAGAACTTATCTACGAGGATATACTCCTTCTCATGGTAGCTCTCTTCCATAGAGGTACCGTTGATCCTGAACGGTGTGATAAAGAATATACGTATCAGTATAACGATGAGAAGTATCACGATGAGATCACGGAAGAAGGTGATGAATTCGTGGAATGTGCTATTGGTTTCTATGAGCTCTTCTGTGTGGAATTCTGTAGACATAAGGAATATTAGTATATAAACGAGAGAGTATGAAAAGTATGATTATTAGTTTTTTCCGTGACATTGCTTATATTTTTTGCCGCTTCCGCATGGACATGGAGCGTTGCGCTCAGTTCATCCATAGCTGGCCTCATCTGTCTCTCCGCCAGCTCTGACGATCCTGATACCATCACTGGTAGGCGTTGTCGCGAGAGGAGTATGGATGAGCATGTTCACCTGCTCATCTGAGAGGTGTTCTTGGTTCATCTGTCACTCGTTGGTATAGCTCTCGAGGAGCTTCTCTTCGAGGTTCACAGACTCGATCCCCTCACGAGGACGGGCGGTCAGGAGCCCCTTCACGACACGATGCTCGATCGTTCCCATCATCTCGATGAAGTAGTCGTATGCTCGCTCGCGGTATACGATGAGAGGATTCTTCTGAGCATATCACTCAAAAGCGACCTCCTCACGCAGGTGCGCCATACGATCCATATGTTGCATCCATAGCTCATCTATAGCAGCGAGTGTGAGACGACGCTCGAACTCTGCGAATTGTTCCTCAGTTCCTGTATCTCTGAGAGACTCGATCTTTCCGAGGAGTGTGGTTTTGGTTTTCTCATAGATGAGCTCTGTCGAGTCTGTCTGTTCGAAGAGATCTGGAGTCGTGATCTCCTCCGCTGCGAAGTCATGGATCGCCTCCACGAGTGGTGCGAAGTCACGATCATCGTAGCTATGAGTTGGCTCTGCGAGATATGTATCGACGAGGCGGTGTGCCTCCTTTTCTATCATCTCGAGTACCTCACCGTGGATATCAGATCCCTCGAGGATACGGTTGCGACGAGAGTAGATCGCGAGACGGTGATGGTTAAGTACATCATCGTATTCGAGGATATGCTTGCGGATATCGAAGTTGCGACCTTCTACTTGCTTCTGTATGGTAGTGATGTTCTTCATGAGCATGTTGGACTCGATGAGTGGATCTCCTTCTGGATGTGACTCGAAGCTCGCCAGTATGCCAAAGAGCTTGTTCCCACCAAAAATACGCATGATATCATCCTGCGGTGAGAGGAGGAACTGCGAGAGTCCAGGATCACCCTGACGCCCCGATCGGCCACGGAGCTGGTTATCGATACGTCGTGTCTCATGCTTCTCAGTTCCTATGACGTAGAGTCCGCCGAGTGGATATTCCTGTATGCCTGCTGCACCCTCGAGTTTGACAGTTCCTGTGAGTGTGCGGACACGTTCGTCGATCTTGATATCGGTTCCACGACCTGCCATATTCGTTGCGATCGTGATAGACCCATATTGTCCAGCCTTGGATATGATCTCAGCTTCGCGAGAGTCTTGCTTCGCGTTGAGTACTTCGTGGGGAACTCCGACTTCGGTGAGCCTCTGTGAGAGATACTCACTCTTGGCTACAGATATAGTACCGACGAGGATCGGTTGACCCTTCTCATGGAGTGCCTTGATCACACGTACGAGATATTCATATTTTCCTTTTTCACTGCGGAACAGTACGTCCCCGCGGTCTATACGACGGATGGGTTTGTTCGTCGGGATCGTGATGACATCGAGACGATATATCTTAAAAAATTCTTCTTCCTCAGTTTTGGCGGTACCAGTCATACCCGCGAGCTTCTTGTAGAGGCGGAAGTAGTTCTGGAACGTCACAGATGCGAGCGTGCGAGACTCCTGTTGTATGGTGGCGTTCTCCTTGGCTTCGATCGCCTGATGCAGTCCGTCAGAGTAGCGGCGTCCTGGGAGGACACGTCCAGTATGCTCATCGATGATCATGATCTCATCGTTGCGTACGAGATAGTCGACATCTTTCTTGTAGACGGCCGATGCCTTCAGTGCGTTCTCGACATGGTGGAGATCGTTGAAGTGCTGACTGACATAGATATTGTCTACACCGAGATACTTCTCGACTTCGCGGATACCTGCTTCTGTGAGGGTGGCAGCCTTCTGTTTCTCATCGATCTTGTAGTCGATCTCTCCTTTCAGTGATCGTGCAAAAGCAGCAAATCGTGGATATTTGCTCGTCGGTTCTGAGTCTGGTGCTGAGATGATAAGTGGTGTACGAGCCTCATCGACGAGGATCGAGTCGACCTCATCTACGATCGCTAACCATCTCTTACCCATCGCTCGGCGCTCTGTAGAGCTCGCCATATTGTCGCGCAGATAGTCGAATCCGAGCTCGTTATTCGTCGCGTAGACGACATCTGCGCTGTATGCAGCACGCTTCTCATCGAAGTTCTGACCATGCATGATCACTCCGACCGTGAGCCCAAGTGTCCGATAGATGATCCCCATCTCGGCTGCATCACGACGTGCGAGATAGTCGTTCACCGTCACGATATGTACCTGTCCCTCGATCAGAGAGTTCAGATAGGCAGGCAGTGTTGCGACGAGAGTTTTCCCTTCACCAGTACGCATCTCAGCGATATTGGTATCATGGAGGGCGAGTCCACCGATGAGTTGGACATCATATGGGATCATGTTCCACTCGATCTCTACACCGTTCCCGACATCGAACTTCTGACCGTATATCAGCTCACAGGCACGACGATGCAGAGCAAAAGCTTCGAACTTCGTCTCGCTGAGTCTCTGCTTGATAAGGATGAGATCCTCTGGGTTCTCGATATCGAGACCCGTGAAGCGAGTCTGGAACTCGTGAGTCTTGGCTTGTACCTGATCTACCGAAGTGATGATCTCTCGATATTCTGCTTCGATTTTTTTGATCTCGATGAGGTCTTTTTCGTATGTTTTGAGGCGCTTGGCGTTCGTATCGCCGAACAGAGTCGTGAGGAATGAGATCATAAGTGTTTCTAAAAATCCGCCGAAGTATACGAAAAAATCACATATTTTCAAATATCCTCACATGAAAACCACATGAATAGATTGACAAAAATATGTATAATACTTCCTATATTGAATTTTGAGTTGAAAAAAAGACCGTATTCGATACTCTATGTTCCATGCTCAAAACCTACTATATCAAAACATTCGGTTGTCAGATGAACTATGCAGATAGTGAGAAGATCGATATGATCCTCCGCTCGGCAGGATTTCGTAAGGTCATCGATCCTGTCCAGGCAGATATCGTCATCTCCAATACTTGTTCCGTCAGACAAAAATGAGAGGATCGGGTTTTTGGATTTATCCATGAGATCGAACGGTATCATGAGAAAAATGCAACTGGCAAAAAACCACTATTTGGCATCACTGGGTGTATGGTATGCAAGTCATGACTCGCAAAGCGGTATCTCAGAGATATAGAGTGAAATATGAGTGACGAATACAAGCGAAAAAATGCCGAGAAAATCGCTCTTCTTGACTCCTCTGATGCACTCGCAAACTATGATGATGAGCTCTTTCTCCGCTCTCAGTCGATCGATTTTGTATTCCGTATCGAGGAGGTTTCGTTTTTGACAAAAATATTGTCCCTCATCACGAGTGAAGATATCGGTAACGATGCCAAGTTCAATGAGTATCTCGCCGTCCGCCAACTCCAAGAGAATCCCGCAAGTGCCAATGTGATCATCCAGACGGGGTGTGACAACTATTGTTCGTTCTGCATCGTTCCCTATACTCGCGGTCGGGAGATCTCCCGTGATCCTGATGAGATAGTTGCAGAGATTGCTGAGGTTGTAAAAAATGGAACTCGAGAAGTGACGCTCCTCGGGCAAAATGTGAATAGCTATGGCAAAGAGACGAAGAAGAAGCTCTGGAATACTGAGGAGCTGAAGTGGAATATAGCCCCCCTGTCAAGGGGGGATGGCGATAGCCAGGGGGGTTTTGTTTCTGATAGAGCACTAACATCAAAAAATCATATTTCATATAGAATAGATCTTGAGGAAAAAGCAAAGGAATTGAGGAAAAATCAAACTCCATTTGAGAAGATTTTCTGGTATGAGATCTTGAAGCAAGATTCTCTTAAAAAATATAAATTCACTCGTCAAAAACCCCTTTTGGATTATATTGCTGATTTCTATTGCTCTGAACTCCAACTTGTCATAGAACTCGATGGAGACCAACATTCAGAAAATATAAAATATGATGAAAAAAGAACCAAAGAACTCAATGATTGTTGAATTCGAGTAGTGAGATACTCTAATCAAGAGGTGCTGAAAACTAAAGAGGGTGTGCATGAGAATCTGATAAAAGTGATAGAGGAACAAGTGCAAAACCCCCCGGCTCGTACCTCGCCACCCCCCTTGACAGGGGGGCAAGTAACCCCATTCAGAGATCTCCTCAACCAGATCAGTGGCATCGAAGGACTCGATCGTATCCGATTCACGAGTTCCAATCCGCATGATATGACGCTCGATATCCTCTCGGCTCACTTTGACCTGCCGCATATGACTCCGCATCTCCACTTCGCACTCCAGTCGGGGAGTGATACGATGCTACAAAAAATGAACCGCAAGCACACCTATGCCGACTTCAAGTCGCAAGTGGACTATCTCCGCTCTCGTGATCCACTCTTCTCTATCTCGACAGATATCATCGTCGGATTCCCTGGGGAGACGGAGGAGGAGTTCCAGGCGACGGCGACTGCGATGCGAGAGTGTCAGTTCGATGTCGCGTTCATCGCTCGCTACTCAGCTCGGACGGGCACGACGGCAACCAATCGGTTCGAGGACGATATCTCTCCGAGTGAGAAGGCGAGACGCTGGACTATACTCAACGATATCCTCCGTGAGACGGCTCAGTCTCGCAATCTCCTCATGGTAGGACGAGAAGAGGAGATCCTGATCTCATGAGAGTGAAAAGATGAGACATGGGTGGGACGAACTCGCAACTTCAAAGAAGTATTTATCGCGAAAAATCCTGAGATAAAAATCTGAGACCTCGTGAAGGTACGGATCACAGAAGGAGATAAGTGGGTATTGAAAGGGGAGAGGATTTAATTAGTAAATTGTAAAGTTATGCTTGATATTTCCTTAGCTGATTTTAAGAAATACTTTAATTCAAATTTTTGGCGTGTTTTTAAAGAGAAAGTATTATTTTATTCAATTAATGAACTTTCAGCAAAACAAAAAAAAGAAATTATTGAGAAACTTTATTTTGATATAAAAAACAAGAATTATTACCCATCTAATCCTAAAAATATTCTATATAAAGAAAAGGAAAAGGGAGTTCCTAGGATAATTCCAGTTTTTGAGATTCAGGATTATTGTTTATATTATTTTTGTATCAAGCAATTAGAGGATAGAATTGCACTTGATCGTACGCCAAATACATTTTGATGATGGTCATTAGGTGGAAAAATTAGACAAAGTGAAGAAAGTGAGCTCTCTCATATAGAGGGCATTATGCAAGAATTTGAAGATGAGATGGCTAATCACTACGATGTTTCAATTAGTGATTATTCATTTAACCCAAAGGCTTGGGCAATTGCATACAGTGACTTTAATACAAAACTGTATACATCTATACAGACGAATTCTAATGAATGGTGTGTAGAGTTTGATATTGCTAATTTTTATGACTGTATCAATTTGGATATACTTGAGATGGCTATCAAAGAAATTGGTACCAGTAAAGATCGAGAAATTATTTCTATATTATTTCATTTTTTACAATTTTGGAATCGCAAAAATAACTCTTATAATAAGAGTACCGTAGGAATACCGCAAGATGCTTTATGAGATTGTTCTCGTATACTTGCAAATTTCTATTTACAAAAGTATGATCAGTATATTTATTGAGAATGTGGGACGGAATTTCAGTATTTCCGATATGCAGATGATCAGTTTATTTTCTGAAATAGTATAGATGAGTTAAGAGATCTAATATTTAAAGCATCAATTTACTTAAATAAAATATGATTAAGTATCAATCCAAAGAAGGTAAGATATTGGAAAAAAGATGATTTACTGGCAAATAGATCATTTAAGCTATTTGATTCCGTTTCAGGGTGAAGTCTCAATCAAGTAACTGCTAATAATTTCTTTGCAGAAGTTGTGAAATTATATAAATGAAGCATTCATAAGGAGTTAAAAAATCAATGACTCAGTCTTTTAAATAAGGCTATAATCTTAGATATTACATCAGCCCCAATTTGAGATAAACTATATATTAAATCACTATTGCTTGATGATGAGTATTTGAAACAAGCAAAACCATATCAGTTGTGAACTATATATAATTTACTTGATCTAACAGAGAAAGAGCCATTTTTAGATAGCTTACTGCAAATTGCTAAGACATATAAATATAACCAATTTCACTATTCTGTTTTACAATTTCTAGAAAATTCTAAGTTGGATAAAACTAAATTATTAGAGATAATAGAAAATTTAAATAATTCTTACTAGCATGACCCCCATTCTCCTCACCCTCATCATCTCATACATTCTCCTATTTCTCTTTTCTCTGCGTATTCGAGATAACTCCATCGTCGATGTATTCTGGGGTTTTGGTTTTGTACTCATCGCAGTCATATCATATCTCCAGTCGGATATGTGATTGCCACAGACCGTCGTCACGGCACTCGTATGTCTCTGGTGAGCTCGTATCGTCTCGCATATCTGATTGCGAAAACTGACAGAGAGGCGAGAAGATGCACGATATGCCAAGTGGCGAGAAGAGTGGGGGAGTGGATGGTATTTTGTCGTTCGCAGTTTTCTCCAGGTGTATATGCTCCAGATGCTCCTGATGCTCGTGGTAGCGACGGCGATACTGGTAGTGAATATCCCATACATCGATACTCCAGAGTGGTTCCTGGTCTGATGAGAGATCAGTTATAGGGTAGTATGGTGTATGATTTTTGGATTGATTATTTCATTATTTGGACTCATATTCGAGACGATCGCAGATAGACAACTCGCAGAGTTCGTACAGACGAAGAAGCCTGGAGAGATATTCACCACCTGACTCTATAGATACTCTCGGCATCCGAACTATTTCGGAGAGAGTATGTTCTGGCTCGGGATCAGTCTCATTGCTCTGCCGTTTTCATATTGGGGATTGGTATCATTTTTTGTTATTACGATCCTCCTCCTGTTCGTATCTGGTGTACCGCTCCAAGAGGCGAGATATGCAGGCAGGCCGAACTGGGAAGCGTACAAAAAGAAAACAAGTGTCTTCGTACCATGGTGGCCCAAAAAATAAACTCTATGACAAAAAGAACCCTCTTCATCGGTGATATCCATGGCTGCTATGACGAACTCATGGAGCTCGTGAACCATATCAGGCTCACTCCGGATGATCATCTCTACTTCGTGGGTGATCTCATCAATAAGTGACCCAAGTCACTGGAAGTTGTTGAGTGGGTACGCAGTCATCCGAATACGTTTTCGGTAATAGGAAATCATGAGTATTTCCCACTGGTGACTCTTGATGAGTGTGAGATTTTCTTATCTGAGTGATCGGATATGAGTGAGTGACGCAAGAACTGGATCTGTACACAGTATGAGAAATCCGCAGAGATCCGAGAACTCCTCGATTCTCATGGACACAGAGATTGGCTCCTCGCACTGCCTCATATCATCGAGCGAGATGAGTTCATCCTCGTGCATGGTGGGCTCCATCCAGACTATGGTGTGGAGACCCCGAAAGAGATATGCACTCTGATCCGACTCGTCGATGGTCATCCGTGGTACTGTAGCTATACAGGAGCCAAGCCGATTATCTATGGACACTGGGCGGCAGAGTGACTGCGTATCAGGAGCAATACGATATGACTCGATACAGGGTGTTGCTTCGGTGGAGCACTCACGGCCTATTGTCTGGAGTCGAGTGAGATCTGGCAAGTCAGAGCCAATCGAGTATATATTGAGCCTGCGAGTTGGAAAGGGAAGGGTGAGGAGTAGGGATTTGGATATCCTGAAAAAAAGAATATAATCTTCCCATAATCCAACTCTCCTATGTCTACCAATCTTGAGATCGAACGCAAGTTCGTCGTCAATTCCATACATCCCGAATGGATCTGTATCCGTGATAGTCAGAGGGGCAAACGACTCACACAAGCCACTATCCACCAAGAGTCTGGGTACAAGCTCCGTATCCGTATGATCGAAGATCTCGATACGGGTGAGCGTTCGAGCTTCTTCTGCTTCAAGGTATCCAAAAAGTGAGCCGTCCACGATCCTGCCATCCGCGACGAGTACGAGTGGGCGATGCCTGATCGCAATGCCCTCTACATGATGATCGGACATGGCGAGATATCGAAGGTGCGTCGCAACTGGACTGATGCGAGTGGACTCACTTGGGAGATCGATGAGTACGAGTGAGCCAATTCCTGAGTGATCACGGTCGATGTAGAGCTCGACGATATTGGGCATATTTTTGCGAAGCCTGACTGGTGCGGATGGGAAGTGACAGCCGACGAGCGACTGAAGAACTCAAGTATGCAGAATGCAGATGCAGGATTCAATACATGGTCAGAGGAGGACAAAAAGTGGTACAAGACACTGGAGACTGGAGATGGGATCTCTGTATTCCCAACACACGAACATACTCATCATCACCATAAACCGAAGTGGTATAAGAGATTCAAGAAAGCATGGAGGATACTCGTGGGAAAGGAGGTATAGGGTTTCTGTCATTCCTGCGGAGGCAGGAATCCAGTGTTTCCTCTTTCCTTCCGTACTTTTGTAACCAAAAGTACCAAAAGCTCTTCTTTCGTTCGCTCGTTTTGCATTCTGTTCTCGACTTGTTTTCTAGAATTTCAAACTAAGGAACATTCGAAATTCTCTCGAAAACCGCGTCGACAGAATATCAAAACTCACAAAAAGAAGAAGCAAATGAAAACGACAGATAATCAAAATTCAACATAATGGAAGAAGCAATTGGTACGGTCGCAAAACTCACAAAAAGAAGAAGCAAAAGATCCAGACTCGACACCAATTTTTCATAACGGAAGAATCAATCAATAAATAAACATGACTCAATTCCTCCCTCCATCACTCCCGCATCTCGGGGAACAATACTTCCGCAGGGGAAAGAAAATTCCAAAAGGATTCTATCGTATTACCGTGAAGGCCATGATAGAGGATGATGAATGAAGAATCCTCCTTCTCAAAGAAGGAAGATGGGATGATAAAAACTCAAAACACTATAAAAAACAAGGGGGGATGTACGACCTTCCAGGTGGTGGACTCGACTGGTGAGAGGATTTCAGAGATGGACTCATGCGTGAGATATCGGAGGAGATGTGACTCGAGAGCTGAGATATCGATATAGGAGATACACCCGAGTATGTCTATATCACTGAGGTAGATGATGGGCGATGATGAGACCCAGAAACTGATGACTTCTATCCTGTGTGTGTCTATGTCTATCGAGTCAGGCTCGCACACTATGATTTCGACTTCGATCGTTCCCCAGAGTGCACAGACTTCGTCTGGGTAGCTCCAGAGGATCTCTCTCAATATCGTATATACTCGCACTCCGCCCGCTTGGGTGAGATACTTGTCGGTAGCTCATCTATCTAGCTTTAACCTTTTCTTTTTATGCAAAAATACCTCCTCCTCATCACCGCTCTCATCACGATCGGACTCACGACTCTCGTGAGTATTCCAGGATCTCCATATCTCATCGGTGGCATGACACAAGCAGATATCTCGGCGATGTTCGCGACATCAGTCACGCCTGCGGGATTCACTTTTGCGATATGGTCACTGATATATCTCTCGTGGATTATCGCTTGAGTGTATGTAGCATTTTCTTCTCAGTACAAAAATAAACTCAACACAAAATCTCTCCTTCTCTTCTCTCTCGCCATACTCCTCACCGCCGTATGGCTCATCCCGTGGGGATATCTCTATATCAGTGTGTCACTCGTCGTGATGCTAGCGATACTGGGACTCCTCGCATATGTATTCTCTCGTACTCGCTCATCAGATATCATCGTCAGGTCGAGTATCGAGATCACACTTGGCTGGATCATCATGGCGACAGCACTGAATGTGACAGTATGGATGCGATATATGGGATGGTCGATCGGCGGACCGACGGATCTCTACTACGCGATCCTCGCACTCGGAGCAATACTACTCATCGTCTCCACTCTCCAGTCCCGATATAGGACGTATATCATATCAGGAGTATTCCTCTGGACGCTTCTCGGAGTCTATATCGCACATCCGATGATCGAGGAACAGGTTATGGTTGGTATATATGCACTCGTCACCCTCGTGAATATGGTCTACTCATACGCGAGACATAGATAGAAAAAATTGCTTTTTCCGACTTTTTTGCTAATATCTCGTCACTAATTCCTAATATACTCCTATGGATTTCAAGCAAGCACAAGAGATGATGAAGCTCCAACAACAAGCTCAGAAGATACAAGAAGAACTCTCAAACACTCATATCGAGGCTGAGGTCGACGGTGTCGTCGTCACGATCGATGGTCAGCTCAAGGTCGTCTCGACAGTGATCGAGGATACATCTATCATGAAAGATCAGAAAAAACTCGAGAAGGCTATCACAGATGCTATCAATAAGGGTATGAAAAAAGCACAAGAGATCGCTGCAGATCGTATGAAAGGGGTTATGGCATCTATGGGGCTCAACTTACCTGGTATGTAGTCAAAAATACTGAAAAACGGCGAATTTCATCGTTAAAAAGTTTATTTCTCGATCACTTACTTGGTAGTAAGCTCACTTCGAAATAAATTTTTTGCCTCGAACTTCTTGTTTTTGAATATTTTCCTCCGTGTATTCTTTTATAATTCACTATGAAATATCTCATTTTTACATTGATCATCGGATCCCTCTTTCTCGGTAATACTTACGCATCTGAAGATCGAGTATTTGATAGATGTGGTAACTCAGCTAAGTATGCTTCTGTGAGTTGGTATCCAACACTTGAAACAAAAATACTCAATATTGCTGGAAATATCCAGAAGGATGGATCATGAGTATTGACTGATGGATATGCAGAACTCGATTTTTGTTACTCAAAAAAACTTGATCAAGTAATCATAAATATACCATATGTAGAGAATCCAAAATTCAAAGAATGCATTAACTACACAGTATGAAAATACTATAACTGAGAAATCCCAGAGAAAAGTGCTTGTCAGGATGTACTCAATATTTTTTCTTACACAATCAATAGTAAGAAATTAGTTCAGGCAAAGAGACCAAAAGAAATAATCTATGCTTCGCCACGAAGGGATGTAGGTGTTCCAAAAAATGGAAAAATATACATGTATAGTTGGGGTACTAGCTGATATCAAAATACTGATTTTGCACTCGCATTGGTGAATGGTTTTGGTAAGCGTGTAGGCAATATTATACGCATGACTTCATGATATGGAGATGCTGGTTGTTGGCAACAGTATACTTGGGGATACAATTTCCGAACGAATACCATGAGTCTGATAAAGTCCGACAGCGGATGTTCTAATTAATTCCTTAGACTAACTTTTTTATAATAATCATGTCCAATCCAAAAATCCTCCTCTCCACAACACTCTGAGATATCACTCTCGAGCTCTTCGAAGCAGCTGCACCCAAGGCTGTCGAGAACTTCGTCGGACTCACCGAGAAGGGATACTATGATGGGATTATCTTCCATCGTGTGATCCGAGACTTCATGATCCAGGGCGGAGATCCGACTGGAACTGGTTCAGGTGGCAAGAGTATCTGGATGCGGGCATTCGAGGATGAGTTCCTCGACGCGTCTCTCACTCACAAGAAGGGTGTCATCTCTATGGCGAATGCTGGTCGCAATACCAATGGT
Source organism: Candidatus Altimarinota bacterium (assembly GCA_031407385.1). Taxonomy (GTDB): domain Bacteria; phylum Patescibacteriota; class Gracilibacteria; order BD1-5; family UBA2023; genus JABFSX01. Next base: position 83,548 of record JANOIH010000027.1, read on the forward strand.
TCACAGTTCTTCATCGTGACGGCGGCGAATGCATCGTTCCTCGATCGCAAGCATACCATATTCGGTCATGTCATCGAGGGCATGGAGATAGTCGACGCAATCGAAGCGAGCAAGACGGATCGCAACGATCGACCAGCAACTGAAATCAAGATCATCAAGGCAAGAGTCATCTCGCAATAATATCAAAAATCTCTTGTTCTTCAAGAGATTTTTTCTATTTTGCTGTATTTCTTTTTTCTCTTCCGTATCGTTGGACTCCTCACTCCGATTCCAGCTGGATGGTTCATGATACTGAGTGCCTGAGTACTTATATTCCGCCCGTGGACGATCAGACACTGATCAGTGAGATTGATTCTGATATTCAGGAAAAGTACATGAGTTCTTCATAAGAAACCAGACACGACATCATAATAATCCTGCTTATACGCCCAAATATAATGGAAAGGTAGAGAGATACCACAGAATCATGAAAGAAAACTGTTGCATCTTCTGGAAGAGGGATGATGTTATTAATACCTATAAAGGTCCACTCCAGCTCTGGACTGACTACTATAGTTGTTCAAAAAAGTATTATTTACTCAGTATAGATGGCTCCATGATAAGTAAAAACCCACAATACTTCAAGCAACTATTTCCCTATCTTATGCTCACACTATATGAATTTGTAATGTAAATCTAATTCTGCAACAATATAATTTTTGCTTTCTGGGAAAATAAAGATACCCTATGTTTTCTATTATAACCTTTTTCTGGGTAAATAGAAAAAATAGTGTGCTGTTTGCACACTATTTTTTGCTCTGTGAAGCCAAAAGAGTAGGATGGAAGTTCCCTATTTATTATCCTCGAATATTATGCTAAAAAAAATGCCCTAAATGTGCTTCTT
>JANOIH010000040.1:0-4816 GCA_031407385.1 Candidatus Altimarinota bacterium
TGAAAAAAGGTTATGATGTAAGTTCTAGGGTCTTTTTGCAAAGTCTAGGATATCATAACCTTTTTTCGAGTCAACGGTTACAGTGGCAGAGCCTATGTGGGTCCACCCCCAGAGGGGGTGGATTTAGACAGATGGATTAAGTTACAGTAATATAAAAAATCCCTATTGAAGAATAGGGATTTTTTGGATTATTGTTATGGTAGCGATACGGAGACTCGAACTCCGGTTACGGGAATGAGAATCCCGTGTCCTAACCCCTAGACGATATCGCCATATCTACAGGCGAACCTGTAGAATGATTGTTCTTTACCGGAGATCTGTAGTGATACCCATAGATCGTGCAGAACCTGCTACGATACTCATAGCATGATCGAGATCATTGGCATTGAGATCTGGCATCTTTCCTTCTGCGATCACCTTGAGCTGAGCTATAGTCATATGACCGACCTTGACCTTGTGTGACTCCTTGGATCCACTCTTGAGTTGGAGTGCGTCCTTGATCCACCATGTCATAGGAGGCTGCTTGGTATAGAAGTCAAAACTACGATCTTCATAGATATTGATGACGGTAGGGAGTACCTTACCCATCTGATCTTTGGTCTTTTCGTTGAACTGCTTACAGAACTCTGCGATCTGGATACCGGTAGGCCCGAGGGCTGTACCGACTGGAGGAGCGGGGTTAGCCATTCCTGCCTTGAGCTGGAGTTTTACAACTTTGGTTGGTTTCTTTGCCATAATAATTGGGAATTACATATCATACGAGTGCACTATGATATGCTGATGCAACCCATCATGCTCGGGGAGATACATGCTGAGAGATCGAAATATAATTTGTTTGAAGCTCGTGCATTATAAAGAAAATGAAGAAAATGCAAGTGAAAATATGACAAAAAGAGAAATATATGATATACTGGAAAAAATTATGGATACTTCACTAGATACATGCCCGATACCAGCAAAGCTACCACAGGAATTTGATTTCAAAAAATATCCTGGAATGAAGGCTGTTATCGAGAATCAAATAAAAGAGTATGAGCAGTGCAAAATCAACATAAAACATGCTCTAGAAAACGATCTTCGAGGCTTAGAAGTGATGTCTGATGGAACTTTTCCTGCAATAAGCAAACAACTCAACTCCTTCCCAATAGTACCTAAATCTTCAAAAATAGCGATACTTCGGCAGTTAACTCCAGATAATGAACTCATAATCAATAATAGAATTGACTCTCTCTATCTATTCCCCTGAGACAAAGAAAGTCCAACAACAATAAGTGGAGTCAGTTGAATATATCAATGAGAGAGTCTCTATTTCAGGTTCAACACAGAAGATATAGAAACCGCAATCAATATAGCACATCTCACACTCAAGCTCCTTGAGATCAAAAGAAATCCAACAAGATTCTGATATAGTTCGATCGTATACGAGAAGTCTCAGCGAGGTGACTCTATAATCATAATAGATTGAGGGAAAAAGGTAACTATACCATGACTCATACCAGTTATGAAATCTATACCACCAGAGAATATACTCGAAATACTCTCATATATTGAGTCAGTACTACAAGGAAAATCGTCACACGAACCTATATTTTATCGCCCACGAGCATAATTATCCTCTCTCCCCTCCTTTCTAGTCTTAGTTTTCTCACTTCCTTGATTCAATAGGAACCTGGATCTCAGATGAATCGGATGAGTTCTGCGATGAGACCGATCGAGAGTCACTGTGACGAGCCACCATGAGCGCGAGTATATATATATGACACGATCTCTCTCTGTAGGAACTCATTCTCACGAGCGAAGTCTGCGATGTAGAAGGTATTTTCTTTGCCTGATTTTTGTCCTTGAGCTGTCAGCCAGTTCCCGACCTGTTCCGAGAGAAAATCCGAGAGCTCCTGCATATATACCCCGAGTGCACCCAATGTCTCATGGATCGTCGGATGCATATCCCTGAGGACTGGGATGATATCGGCGCGGATACGGTTGCGGTCGTAGTCGGTATCAGTATTGGTGCTATCTTCGTGGTACTTGATAGACTGCTCCTGCGCGTATGTGTAGATATCAGTCTTGGTGAGGGAGAGGAGTGGGCGGAGAATAGTACCCGAAGCCAACCTCATCCCCGAGAGTCCGCGTACTTTGCCTCACTTCATCATACCCATGAGAATCGTCTCCATCTGGTCATCGCCATGATGTGCCGTGAGGATATATGTAGCACTATATTTTACTCGTACCGATTCGAGGAATCGATACCGCTCTCGTCTGGCGATTGCTTCGAGACTCGACTTCTCTACTCGAGCCATCATTCATATATCCATCTTCTCGACCTCAAACATGATATCCTCTCTCTTGCATATATTTGCAACGAGGTCTCTATCAGCATCTGATTCTACTCATCTGAGTGAGTGATCGAAGTGTGCGACGATGATGTTTTTTTTATCATGGATAGTGAGAACCATATCCAAAAGCACCATACTATCGACTCCTCCACTCACGGCGAGGACGATCGTATCTGTTGGGGAGATATGAGATGAGAATAATTCAGTAAAAGAGGACATAGAAACATAGTACTCAACTCCGACAAAAAGCAATAAAAAAAGCAACTCCGTAAACAGAGTTGCTGATTTGAATGCCCGACAGGATGACTGCCACCTCTATCGAAATAAAGAGGCATATCCCCATGGAAAGGCATGCCACCAATCCTTGAAGAAAAAATAGATAGCACCTGCTATACACATTATCCAGATAGCAATTGCGATATTCATCGCTCCTTTTAATGCCGCATTTTCACGCTCTTTCTGAGTTGCCAATGCGACAGCCGTAATGCCAAACGTAAGAACAATTGCGATAGATGAGAGCAGTACTCCGATTTGATGATCTGTCATTTTTCCTCCAAAGTTGTTGATGACTCTCATATCTTAACACAACTCCAATGCTCCGTCAATTTTTACTTCATATTCTTATTGAGCTTCCTAACAAAACTCAGGAACTCATCGTCGGGTGCCACCATATTCAGTATCTCTTTGTCACACTTGGTGCACTTGTGTCGGATCATGTCTCACTTATTCTTCTTGTGATCTATCCCGACTGGCGCCATGAGTCCATGACACGTCGCGAGGCGATCACCTGGCAGTGTATCGTCGACATGCAGTGAGTAGAGACAGTGTGGACAGTGGTTGCGTGCTGATCCTGTCGGATGGAGTGTAACCTCCTTCTGACAATTCTGACACGAGAATGACTCATTGCGCATGATAAAACCCATAGATTCCCAATATACCAAAAATTTGTGAAAAGAAAAGTGCACTTTCTTGCAAAAAGACATATTTTCTGATAGAGTGAGTCCATGATAGCAGAAAAATCAACAACCACATCCACGATTGCCGATGAAGAAGCCTTCCAAGATATCATCGCGACCGAACGGGCAAAGAGAGCAGGAAGTGAGGATGTACCTGCTTTTGCGCAGCTCGAGAAGGAGATCCACGACTCCCTCGCACGCCAGGAGAGCGAAGTAACCCTCGCACTCGTGACCCGCGGCGCCCTCGCTGTCGGCTCGTCAGATATCCACTACGATACCAGCGAGTCAGGCATCCGCATCCGCTTGCGCATCGATGGCGAGCTCAGGGATATCGCCACGCTCTCGAAGTGAGAGTACAAGCTCCTCCTCGAACGACTGAAGTACAAGTCCGACCTCAAGCTCAATATAGTCGACATCCCGCAAGATGGGAAGTATCGCATCGCCGACGATGAGAGCAACATCGACGTCCGCGTCTCGACACTCCCAGTACGCTACGGTGAGAACGTCGTATGTCGTATACTGGACTCGACGAAGTCGATCCCATCGGTGGATGATCTTGGATTCATGTGGACGTCCAAGCGTCAGATCGAGCGCAGCATGAAGAAGAAGAATGGAACCATCCTCGTCACGGGTCCAACTGGATCAGGAAAGACCACCACACTCTACTCACTCCTCACGACGCTGAACACGTCAGATCGCAAGATCATAACGCTCGAGGATCCGATCGAGTACGAGCTCCCATGAGTCGTCCAGAGCGAGGTCGATGAGAAGCGTAACTATACCTACGCGACAGGACTGAAGGCTCTCATGCGTCAAGATCCAGATATCATCATGATCGGTGAGGTCCGTGATCTGGAGTCTGGTACGATCGCGATGCAGGCTGCTATGACGGGTCATCTCGTCCTCTCGACTCTGCATACCAAGAGTGCAGGTGAGACGATCGAGCGCCTGATGAATATGGGCATCCCGAACTATATCCTCGCCTCAGGTCTCGATGTGATCATCGCTCAGCGCCTCGTCAGACGTATATGTCCGCACTGTAGTGAGGCATATGAGGCAGATGCAAGTGAGATCGATATCATCCGCTACATGCTGAAGGATATCGGTATCGCAGGTCTATCCGCCAAGAAGGACGCCTATACACTCTATCACAGCAAGTGATGTAGCGAGTGTGGTATGACAGGCTACAAGTGACGTATCGGTGTATATGAGGTCATGAGCTTCTCTGACGATATCCGCGCCCTCATCCGTAGTGGTGCGAGTCCGAAGGATATCATCGATACCGCTCGTAAGTGAGACCTCATGCTCATGCGAGAAGATGGGATCCTGAAAGCTATGCAAGGAAAAACGAGTCTGAATGAACTCTTTAAGGTAATTGAATAACTCAAAAGTAACTATCCACCCCCAAAGGGGGTGGCTTTAGCAAAAAGACCCTAGAAGGGTCTACGACTATTGAGATGGAGAGGACAGAAGAAGTAAGTATGGTTTGTTAGAAGTTGAGATCTGTTTGGTTTCAATCGGATAGTT
>JANOIH010000032.1:0-15291 GCA_031407385.1 Candidatus Altimarinota bacterium
CTCGAGCGTGGCCCGGAAGGAGGCGACCAGGTGGTGGGGAAGCTTGCGAATGAATCCCACCGTATCGGTCACGACCATCCGTTGCTGGTCGCTCAAGGCGACTTCGCGGGTCAGGGGGTCGAGCGTGGCGAAAAGCCGGTCTTCGACGAAAATATCCGGGGCCAGCGAGAGGGCGCGGAGCAATGAGGACTTTCCCGCGTTGGTGTATCCCACGAGTGCCGCACGGAAAACGGACTTGAGTGGTACGTGAGCTGGGTTCAAAACGTCGTGAGACAGTTTGGCCCCTATCTGCTGTGAGCGCGTAGAAATTTGATGAGATCTGTTCCTAGTACGAGAGGACCGGAATGGACGAACCCCTGGTGGATCGGCTGTCAACCAATGGCACCGCCGAGTAGCTAAGTTCGGAATGGATAACCACTGAAAGCATCTAAGTGGGAAGCCAACTCAAAGATAAGATTTCTCAGCTAATTTAGTTAGCATAAGTGCCCTCGGAGACTACGAGGTTGATAGGATGTAGGTAGAAGTGTAGAAATACATGTAGCCGAGCATTACTAATAGCACGAACGGTATTTATATATGCTTTTTGTTTTTACTCGAACTTTTGTTCGTTGGTATGAATAAGATCTTATACAATATGGAAACAGTACAACACATTTCAGACAAACAAACAACGTTTTTTAGATCTCAGTTTTTTTCCAGAATCTTGGTGTATATGGCACAGAGGGTACACCTGTTCCCTTTCCGAACACAGAAGTTAAGCTCTGTCGCGTCGATGGTACTGCGTGGCTTCACGTGGAAGAGTAGATATATGCCAAGATTTTGGAAAAAAATAATCAATTATCATGAATTTACATAGAGTGTACATACCATACTAATAAAAAGATTAAAATTCTCGATTACACTCGGGGATTTTTTTCTTCCTTTTGTTGGATTCCAGATTCTCTACAAAAACTTTGACTTTCCTCTCTTTCTCACTATCCTCTTCGTGGCTATCTTGGCTCGAATATCTCAGTGAAAGAGAATCGTCCTTCTAAGACGCAGGCACACTTCGATCACTTTATGGTCTCGGTTACTCCACTTTTGCCCGAGTAGCTCAGTGGAAGAGCAGCGCCCTTCTAAGGCGAAGGTCACAGGTTCGATCCCTGTCTCGGGCACCATCCTGGATCATTAGCTCAGTTGGTTAGAGCGCTTGGTCGACATCCAAGAGGTCACTAGTTCGAATCTAGTATGATCCACCATACGGTTTCATGTTTCAGTTATTATTTTCGGGCGATTAGCTCAGTTGGTTAGAGCACCTGTTTTACACGCAGGGGGTCATAAGTTCGAATCTTATATCGCCCACCACGAAAAGTCAAAAATCCCTTCCATTACTGGAGGGGATTTTTATTTGCAAAAAATCTAATTCCGATTACAATAGGCGTACAATGTAATCATATAATTATGACAGATACTCTTGCCATCAAAAAACCACGAAAAGTCGCAACAACTATACGACTCGATCCAGAGCTCAAGAACTGGGCTCGGGAGTATGCTGAGTTCGCCGGGACAGATCTTTCGACTTTTATCACGATCACACTGACCCAGGTGAAGCACTCAGGAACTCCCACACAGATGTATGATCCCAAACTCGTTGCATATAACAAGTATCTCGATGATATGATTGCCCGTATCGATAGCGGAGAAGAACAAGCAGCGGGGCCATTTTCTGGTGATGATGCTATTCGCTATCTGGAATCCCTGATGCAAGAAGACGAGGTCATTACAACTCAAAAATAAAACAATCGAAATATGGATATCCAGTACCAACCCCTTTTTCTAAAAAATTTCCGGCAACTCACTCATGCTGATAAGAAGGCAGTACGAGATGTTATTGATTTTTTTAAAGATCATCCCGATGATCCGTCTCTGCGTAATCATGAACTCCAAGCTCCGATGACAGGGAAGAGATCTATCAGTGTACGAGATGATCTGCGTATCATCTTTATCGAGAGAGGGAACTATGTCCAGGTACTCATGCTCGATGTCGGAGATCATTCCACCGTATATGGCATATAGATTCGAATCCTATATCGCCCACCACGAAAAATCAAAAATCCCTACTTGAAAAAGTAGGGATTTTTACTATCTCTTCCCTGTAATAGTAGATACAGCTTCTTCAGTTTGAGTAGTTATGCTAGTGACTCAATGATTTTGTTCTTCAAGTATTTTTATAATAGTACCGATAACCTCACATGCCTGTTTATAATTAATACTTCTATAGCCCGGCTGCCCTTCTAACTCTATACGCATTGTATCTGGAAATGTATATCATATAACTTCTAGCTTCCGAATGAATCACTGATATTTTGTATAAAAATTATGATTCTCGTTATTATTGTTATTAGCTTCGCGGTTGTATGATAAGGATAGTAGTTCTAGTCATTCTGCTATTATAGTATTTCTTTTATTCAATCTATCTTGGAAGAGCGTGGCATTATGAGTAGGATCAGTATTAGTAAGATGCATATATTTTTTTATGATTATTATATATATCTAAAATGCCTCTCTTTCTCTCTCTTGTCAAATTTCCACTCGCTTTTTCTCTGATTTTCACTAGAATGCTCACAAACCACAGCAATATAGAGCAAGATCTCTCGTCGTTGCTACGGAACCAACTCTGTCGAGATGACAGGAACAGACAAGAGTACTGGATTCCTGCTTTCGTAGGAATGACACAGACAGGAATAAGATTGCTTCATTCTTCGCAATGACAGAAGCAAGAAATGACAGGAACTATCTATTATCTCTATTAACTATCTACTTCTCCCATGCCCATCCTCAAGTACGCACTCAAGAACATCATCCGCAATCCTTTTATCTCACTCTCATCTCTGGTGGTGATCGGACTTTTGGTATTTTTTATCAATATACTCCTCCTCGTCCTCTTCTCGACAGATAAGTTCATCGAGAGTGTGAACGATCGCATCTCCATAACGATCCCATACCAGAGTGGCTATACGGATCAGTCACTGCGTTCTCAGCAACTGTTCTACCTCCTGGAGAGCTCGTTCTCAGGGATCGAGGCTAACTACGTCTCTCGTGATGAGGCGTTCCTGATATTCCGTGCACGGAACCCTGATCTCGCGCGTCTGATAGAGTCGACAGAAGAGAATCCACTCCCGAGTAGTATCCAGCTCTCCGGTATCCCACTCGGTTCCTATGAGGCGGTGCAGGGGACGATTACTCAGTACAAGGATATCCTCGAGTACGACGAGAACGCTATGAACCGCAAGCTCATCGACTTCCAGAGTCAGTATAGCCGTATCGAGTGACTCGTGAAGATACTCAGGCTCCTCGAATATGGCGTCTATGCACTCCTGATCTTGTTCGTGTTTACCGTCTTTGTCGTCGTCTATACGATCATCAGCAATACGATATTCTTTCTTCGCGATGAGATGTCTATCATCGAACTCGTAGGAGGGAAGTCCTACTTTATCTATGGGCCACTCGTGATCCAGGGGATGATCTATACGTTCTCAGCAACTCTCCTCGCACTCGCACTCTTCTACGCACTGCCATATATGATACCGCTTTCGTCCTTTCCTGAAGTGGTTTCTACGATCCTTACAGCCTTCTTTGTACAGTTCTCTGAGTATGTGGTATTTGGTGTTTTGGCGGCGATTTTGCTTGGTATGATCTCGGCTTTTGTTGCTTCCTGGAAGTATATCCACAAGACGATCGGGTAGGACAGAATTCGACATACGAAAAATCTCAAAAATTCATTTGCATTTTCACAAAACGTATATATACTCCGCGAGCATTTTTGAAATGGTTTTGTATACACAAGCTACTCAGGAATGCCCAGAATCAGTTTCTAGTTTCAGGTTTTTAGTTTTTTAGTTGCAAGACTACTAACTAATAACTACGCACTACTCACTATCTGGTGCTGTAGCTCAGTTGGTTAGAGCGCTGCCCTGTCACGGCAGAGGTCGCGAGTTCGAGTCTCGTCAGCACCGCCATACTCTTCGCTCCCGCGAAGAAAAATCCAGTTGTAGATAGCTTTCATTGTCGGATATTCCGATCATGAAACTTTCCCCTCTTTCCCCACTTTTTGGGGCCTTAGCTCAGTTGGCTAGAGCGCCTGTTTTGCACGCAGGAGGTCAAGGGTTCGACTCCCTTAGGCTCCACCATTATTATAATCCACTCTTCTATGTGACTTCGCAACAAACGTCCCCATAACATGGTCTATGCAGTTGACCGCAAAGGCGCAAAGTCTGGCGGAAAAATCGGACATGCTATCACGCATTACAAAGGTCTTGTCAAACGTATCGAGTTCGAGGGAAATACTCTCTGGCTGCAGAACGCGATGACTCGAGTTCTTGCGAAGTTCAAGAAGTACTCTATTAACATTGCTAAGATATAAACTATAAGAAATAAGATATCAGATTTTCTATTCTCATATCTCATAGCACATATCTCATAACTCTAAACCTTATGGCTCGCCTCACTACATACGCACACAAGAAGCTCAAAAAAGCTGTTACTCGTATCGACAAAAAGATGCGAAAAACTAAGAAGTAAAATGCCTTCCTACGGGATAGAGTTTAGGCGAACAAGAGATCTTCTGTTGTTCTTCTGAATTCTGTCCCATATTTTGCACTAAAATACTTTTGCTTTTTCCTGTTTTCTGTTTACAATTTCCCCGCTTTTAATTTTCTCATTTTTCTCATTATGGCTACATACGACAGATCAAAACCACATATGAATATCGGTACCATCGGTCACGTCGATCATGGTAAAACTACCACTACCGCTGGTATCTCAAACGTTCTCTCTAAGAAGTACGGTGGAGATGTATTTGCATTCGACCAGATCGATGCTGCACCAGAGGAAAAGGCACGCGGTATCACGATCAACACTGCTCATATCGAGTACGCTACTGATGCTCGTCATTATGCACACGTCGACTGTCCTGGACATGCTGACTATGTCAAGAATATGATCACTGGTGCTGCTCAGATGGACGCTGCGATCCTTATCGTTGCTGCAACTGACGGACCTATGGCTCAGACTCGTGAGCACATCCTCCTTGCTCGTCAGGTAGGTGTTCCATACATCGTCGTATTCATGAATAAGTGTGATATGGTTGATGATACGGAGATGCTTGATCTCGTCGAGATGGAGATCCGTGAACTCTGTTCAAAATATGACTTCCCAGGTGATGACCTTCCAGTTATCCGTGGTTCTGGTCTCGTTGCTCTCGAGAACCCAACTGATATGGAGAAGCCTTACGGAGCAAAGACAATTATCGAGCTCTTTACCGCTATCGAATCATACGTTCCAGTTCCTGAGCGCGAACTCGACAAGCCATTCCTCATGCCAGTAGAAGATGTCTTCTCTATCAAGGGACGTGGTACAGTAGTAACAGGAAAGATCGAACAGGGTATCATCAAGGTTGGTGATACAATCGAAATCCTCGGAATCAGAGATACTCAGACAACTACGGTTACTGGTATCGAGATGTTCCACAAGCTCCTCGATCAGGGACAAGCTGGAGACAATGCAGGACTCCTCCTCCGTGGTATCGAGCGAACTGATGTTGAGCGTGGACAAGTCCTCGCGAAGCCAGGATCTATCAAGCCTCATACAAAGTTCGAAGCTGAAGTCTATGTCCTTACTAAGGATGAAGGTGGACGTCATACTCCATTCTTCCAGGGATACAAGCCTCAGTTCTACTTCCGAACAACTGATGTGACTGGTTCTATCGAACTCCCAGCAGGTGTCGAGATGGTTATGCCTGGTGATAACATCCAGATGACTATCGAACTTGGTGCTCCTATCGCCATGGATCAGGGTCTCCGCTTCGCTATCCGTGAAGGTGGACGTACCGTTGGATCTGGTGTGGTTGCTAAGGTTCTTGCGTAATTGGTTTTTTCTCTCATCCTGTCCCGATTCGTCGGGACGAGATGGAGAAGACACTTATTCGCTCCGGCGAACAGGTATATGTCATTGCATTCACTTCTGTGGATGGTCAGACCTTACATTCTTACTCTCTTTTCTCTTATGGCTACCAAAAAAGCAGCATCTCCAGCAGGTAAAATCCGTATCATCGTGAAGTCTTTTGAGCATAAGCTCGCAGACGAAGCGGTCGTGAAGATCATCAGTAGTGTGAAGGATAGCGGTGCGACTGTCGTCGGACCAGTACCACTTCCTACCAAGATCGAGAAGATCACCGTCAACCGTTCTACCTTCGTCAACAAGAATGCTCGTGAACAGTTCGAGATCCGTCGTCACAAGCGTCTCATAGACGTCATGGACTCAACACCAAAGACTATGGAGCTCCTCCAGACCCTCTCTATCCCTGCAGGTGTCGGTGTCGAGATCAAAGTCATGTAATTCCAGAACTTAGAACCTAGAATCTAGAACTTAGCAATAAGGCATGATTCAAAGCTCTAAACTCTAAGATCTAAATTCTAAACCCTAAAACTATGTCACGCGTCTGCCAACTCACTGGTAAAAAAACATCAGTCGGAAACAATGTATCACACTCATGCCGCCATACAAAGCGTCGTTTTTACCCGAACCTCTTCTGGAGAAATATCAAAGATCCTCAGACTGGTATGATAATCCGCCTTCGTCTCTCAGCAAAGGCTATCAAGACACTCAAGAAAAAAGGAATCCTCTAGTAGTACGTAGTCTTTAGTACTTAGTCTATCAGAGCCTTCTTCGTAAGAGCTGGATTCTAAGATCTAAATTCTACCCCTCGCCCGGGTGGTGGAATGGTAGACACGGAGGACTTAAAATCCTCTTCCTTCGGGAGTACGGGTTCAAGCCCCGTCCTGGGCACCACAATTCAATCTCTCAGTATTCGTAATACAACCCTGAACTATTAAATAATTTTCTTTTTATGCTCAAGATTCGTCTCTCTCGCGTAGGTCGCAAGCACGTTGCTAAGTACCGCGTTGTCCTCACTGATCACCGTGAATCAGCAAAACATGGATTTATCAAAGTGCTCGGTTCATACGATCCACACACCAAGATCCTCATTATCGATCAGGCAGAAGCTGACAAATATGTCAGTACTGGTGCTCAATATTCTGATACGCTTGCGAAGATTATCGCCAAGAATAAGTAGTCTATTTCCCTCGAATTATATCGGGGGATTTATGCATATTAGACGTCTATAAGAAAACCGAACACTCTACTTTCTAAAATTTCTCTTATGACTGCTACAGAATTCCTCCGATTTATCATCAACTCTATCGTCACTCATACGGATGCGATCGAGATCACCGAGAAGCGCGATGAGCTCGGAACTCTCCTCTCACTGAAGGTGGATCCTCTCGATATGGGCTCTCTGATCGGACGCAGTGGCAAGACGATCGACTCTATCCGTACGGTTATCAGGGTTTTTGGCTCCAAGACTGGAGAGCGGATCAATATCCGTATCATCGAGGAGAACAGAGTCGAGAACTCGCCATCGTAACTTTTTATCATAGAATAATTTTACATTCCACACTTTTTGTGTAGTATCACCATATGCCAGATATATTCCAAGCATTCACAATCGAAGAAGTACTCCGTATTGGTATAGCGACTCTGGTGGTGTTCGCATGACTGATATCCATACTGTTCGTGATTTGGTGAGGATTCCTCATGATCATATCTGCAGGGAACGAAGAGAAGGTGAAGGTCGCGGTCAACCATATGCGACATGCCTTCCTGGGAGTTCTCCTGATCGTAGCCACACTCTTCATCTTACCGACATTCTTCGATCTCCTCGGAGTCGAGTATGGAGACTATATGCGACCATCTGCTATATTCGACACGATCGGATGACTCTCAGATAGACTCTTCGGACAACAGATCGAGATGATACCACTCGGAGACAGTTCCTCACCGGTTACGATTCCAGATGACTTCTCAGACTTTTAAAATTTTCTTCTCTCTTATGGATATCTCATTTATCCCAACAGTATCAGCAGCAACCAGCGTACTTGACTCCAATGCAGCATATACAGCGAGCGATATCATCCGTGTCGCGATCTCACTTATCGTCCTCGTGGGAGGACTCTGTGCGATCATATTTATCATCTGGGGTGGACTCATGTTGATCCTCTCAGGAGGAAAAGATGAGAAAGTAAAGCCAGCGATCAACTCGATCCGATATGCCGTCATCGGTATCATCGTTATCGTGGTAGCCATATTCGTCGCACCAAAGGTCTCTGAGATGCTCGGACTCGGACAGCATGACTATCTCTCACCGAAGAGCGTATTCGACACGATCAAGATGCTCATGAACCGTATATTCGGTACATCGACATCATCGAGCTACGATACGGGTAGCAGTGATCTCACAGACTTCTCAGACTTCTAGACTCTCGATATATCATACAATCCCAAGTGAAAATCTTGGGATTTTTCTTGTATTCTTCCCTATTTTCCGTTTGCAAATATCCCTCATTTTCATATACTGGAAGGGATTTTTTAATACCATATTCCTATGTCTGATGCAAGCGAACTCGAGGACGAGATAGTCGGAGATACACCTGAGAATGCCCAAAAAGATCCTGAGCTCACCGATGCCTCAGGAGAACAAGCTGATAGAGATATGGAATCAGTGGAAGATACCACTCCACCAGTTGTAGCATGACCACCCGTGATGATGGGGATGAACTACGTGGGAGATAGTGATCGCAATATCGTCGAAGAGATGGAGACGTGTTATCTCGACTATGCGATGAGTGTGATCGTCTCTCGTGCTCTGCCTGATGTGCGTGATGGACTTAAGCCTGTGCACCGACGCGTACTCTATGCGATGTACGAGGGTGGTGTACGTGCGACGGGGAAGTATCGCAAGTCGGCTCGTGTCGTCGGAGATGTCCTCGGTAAGTACCATCCACATGGTGATACGTCAGTCTATGATGCGATGGTGCGTATGGCTCAGGACTTCTCTCTGCGTTACCCGCTCGTCGATGGTCAGGGAAACTTCGGTTCTATGGATGGAGACAACGCGGCGGCGATGCGTTATACAGAAGTAAAAATGGATAAACTCGGAGAGCTCATGCTCGCCGACATCGATAAGGATACCGTCGACTGGAGAGATAACTATGATGCATCGACTCAGGAGCCAAAAGTCCTCCCAACTCGTATCCCGAATCTCCTCCTCAACGGAGTCATGGGTATCGCGGTCGGTATGGCGACGAATATCCCTCCACACAATCTCGGAGAACTCGTCGATGCACTCCACTTCCTCCTCGCACATGCATCTCCAGATGACGTGACTATCGAGGAACTCATGGAGTATGTCCTCGGGCCAGACTTTCCAACAGGAGGGATCATCTATAACAAAAAAGATCTCATCGAGGCCTACACTCGTGGACGTGGTTCTATCGTGATGCGCGGTCGGGTCAATATGGAAGAAGGGAAGAATGGGCGAGAGATGATCGTGATCACTGAGGTACCGTATCAGTTGAACAAAAAAGACTACGTCGAGAAGCTCGCCGATCTCGTGATCGATAAGACGATTGTTGGGATATCAGAGATCCGTGATGAGTCGAAGGGACTCGGAGATATCCGCGTCGTCATCGAGCTCAAGCGTGACGCCTTCCCGAAGAAGATACTTAATCAGATCTACAAGCTCACCACTCTGCAGACGAGCTTCTCATACAATATGATTGCTCTGACAGATCGTGGGATGCAACCAAAGCTGTTCAACCTCCGTGAGATGTTGCAGGCATTTATCGAACACAGGCGTGAGATCATCACTCGCCGTACTCGTTATGAGCTCGCTCAGGCTGAGGCGCGTGCGCATATCCTCGAGTGACTCAAGATCGCACTCGACAATATCGATGCCGTGATCAAGACGATCAAGGAATCCAAAACTCGTGAAGATGCACACAAGGCGCTGATGGTGAACTTCTCCCTCTCAGAACTCCAAGCAACAGCGATCCTCGAGATGCAACTCCAACGTCTCGCCGGCCTCGAGCGCAAGAAGATAGAAGATGAGCTCGCTGAGAAGATCGCACTTATCGCGGATCTTCGCGATATACTCGCGACTCCAGTACGAGTTGCTACGATCATCGGTGATGAGCTCACAGAGATCAAGGCAAAGTATGACAACCCTCGTCGTACAGAGATCCATGCGGGAGCACTCGGAGAGTTCAACCCTACAGATACCATCCCGAATGAGGATGTCGTCGTGACGATGTCGAAGAACGGATATATCAAGCGGGTGAAGGCGTCTGCCTTCCGTACTCAGCGTCGTGGTGGAAAGGGAATTGCCATGGCCGTGAAGGATGAAGATGAGATCGATACGATCCTCTCGACGAAGAATCATAATATGCTCATGTTCTTCACGAATACGGGTCGAGTATTCCGTCTCCCAACCTATGAGATCCCAGAGATGCAGAGAACCGCGAAGGGTCAGCCTGTCGTCCAGTTCCTCGCTCTCGCGAAGGATGAGGCGATCACAACCGTGATGGATCTGACGAATACTGATGGGAAGCATCTCTTCCTCATCTCGAAGGCCGCTGTCGTGAAGCGTATCGATATCGCTGAGGTAGCCAATATCCGAACGAGTGGACTCATCGTGATGAAACCACATGACGGAGATGCACTCGGTTGGGTGCGAGTCACCGATGGAACAGACAATATCCTCCTCGTCTCTCGTGGCGGGAAGGCGATCCAGTTCGATGAGAACGATGTCCGTGTCATGGGCCGAGCTGCAGCAGGAGTGCGTGGGATGAAGGTCGGATCGACTGATGCCCTCATCGTCGGATGTGTCGCGGGCAAGACTGCAAAGTATATGTTCACCGTCTCTGAGAATGGTATGGGGAAGATCTCGTCACTCGAAGACTACCGTGAGCAGGGAAGAGGCGGATCAGGGATCAAGGTCGGAGCGACGACAGAGAAGACTGGTGCTATGATCGGAGCATTCACCCTCACAGAAGAAGAACGCCAAGATAACAGTGTGATCCTCATATCCAAGAGTGGACAGACGGTACGTGTTCCACTCGGGACAGTACGTGTCACAGGACGTACTACTCAGGGAGTCATCCTCGCGAAGCTCAAAGATAGTGATGATGGATTTACCTCTGCAACCGTCGTCCAGAAGAGCGATGAGGATGACATCGATGAGACTATTGTAGTTGAACAGATTCCCCAGGTATAATTATAACACATAGGGGATATATGATATATAGAATTATACTCATCTTCATCATTACCTTCAGTTATACGTGACTCGCTTTAGCTTTTGAGGCAAGTTATTATTCCGATGCTTTTGAGGGAAGTACTAGTTCCAATGGTAGTATATTTTCCCAGGCGCAGCATACGGCAGCGATATGCTATGAAGAGCTCTCCCAGTTGGCATATATCAGTACAACTCAGACAGGTATGGTTGTCACCCTGACAGATCGACCAAACTGCAGTCGTCACAGTGATAGGATCGATCTATCGAGTTCAGTTTTTTCTACGTTTGCACCCCTCTCGAAGTGACTCATCCGTGATATATCTGCAGTACCACTAGGGATAAAAACGGGGAAATTTATTAAACGCGATCTTTCGCGAAAAGAGTTTTCTCATATCTCTGTAGAGCTCACTCGCCCGATCGCAAATACCTATATAGCAGGAGAGAGTGTGTCTATTATAGGGAAGGTGACATCATGAGAGAAGTACGTGATGAGCTATATCGAAAATCGACAGACGTGAGCACAACGCACACAATCATACCGTACACTGACAGATGGTACATTTGATATTGTGATCACATTCCCTGATGAGCCTGGCGAATACTATATGGTTATCGCGTGAGGTACGAGTTTCGAGACTGAGTCTCCCGCACGTATCCTCCTCGTCTCCTGAGAGGCACTTATGCCTGGAGGGGCTCTACCTATTTCTCCTCGCACATCTTCTCTGCGGCTGAGTCCAAAATATAATGGATCGAGTACTGCTATCAGGCTACCAGAAAATACCTGGGGATCACTCACTCTAAAAGGAGCAAGTACCACCAGGGTTTATGGGAAGGTACTCACTTTTGATACCACGAAACTCTCACGAGGAGTGGTGAATTATAGCTTTACCTGATATAACCTCTCGACTCCATCTTCGCTCGATCGCGCTCCCTCACCCAGATATGTGAGTCGTGGAACAGTACTACTCGATCGTATCCATGAGACGATCGGCGCTGATCGAGTACGACTGACTCTTCAGTCACGCAGAACTCTCTTCCGATTCCAGGTTCCTACAGGTAAACGAGTTCAACCAGAGTACTATGTCACATTACCCAATGGTGATGTCCGTACCTCATCGTTCCCGTCACAATATATAGATTCATCAGGATATCTGCGAACGGGGATATCCATACAGTCAGAGTTTCCCATGGAGACAGAAGGGACATATATGCTCGAAACCCTCGAACATGATGGTTTTGCCTACTTCAACCTACCAGCTACACGTGGTAAAGTATGGAATATAGTAACACAACTCACTGATGCACAGATTCGCAATATAAAAAAACCAGAAACAAACGTAAGAGCAGATACATACAGAGCTATCAATACCCTCCGCAACTCCCTCGGGCGCAGCCTCATAGAGCGAGATATAACTCTGGATACTATTGCTCAAAAAAAATCTGACAATATGGCAAATAATAATTATGTCGGACATGTGACGCCAGATGGAAAAAATATCCGTGAGTTTGCCCTCTCTCAAGGTATCAAAATCTCCAAATCTCTCGGTGAAAATGTCGCATGAGGCAATGTCTCTGGTCTCGCTCTCCAGGATTGACTCGAAGAGTCAGGAAGTCATAGGGCCAATATGATCGATCCAGATTGGACCAAGGTGGGAATAGGATACCGAGTCCAATGAGATCAGACATATATGGTACATGTTTTTTCGAATTAGTTTTTTGTCACCTTTTTTCTCGAGTGTCGTCCTACTGGTATAGAATCCCTAATATTCTCTCCTATGTACAAAAATATCTCCATTCTCTCTGTTTTGATTTTTTTCTCGGTGACTCCTGTAGTCTCTGCAGCTACTCCGGTAGAACCCCAGTTTTCCTATCACACATTCGAGAGTTGTAGCGAACTCGAGTCGACGATGCGAGATATCCTCCCGACGACCTATAGTGACGGTCGTCTGTACAAGTGAGGAGGTGTGATGGCTGAGACTCAGTCTGTTGGTGCACCCGCTCCGACAACTGCAAAAATAGACACCACACCGAAGTCTGATACCAATATCCAAGTAAAAGGAATCGATGAGACGGATACCGTCAAGACCGATGGAAAATATGTATACAGCTATCAAGAGGGTGAGCATGCCATCATCATCCTGGATGCAAAAACCCTCGTGAAGATAAAAACCCTCAGAATCCCAACGAACTATAGTGGAGTGAGCTTCTATATCACTCGCAACAAACTCATCCTCACGGCGACTCGGTATTCTCAGGGCAATACCTACTGGAAGTGATGGTACAATAATAGCCAGAAGTCGATCATCACGCTCTATAATATCTCGAATCCCGCTCGTGCCTCTATAGTGCGCAGTATCGAAGTCGATGGATCACTCTCAGATACACGACTCTCAGACACTGGTATCATGACAGCTGTGATCGCGACATCATACTGGATGCCACAGATCTATCGTCCATATCTCATGGATACCACGGGTAAGATGGCACAACCTGTATGGGACTATAGTGCGAAGAATCTGATCCCGCGTATATCAGATGTCACCTATCGAGCAGGTAAACCAACTCTCTCGACTCGTGGAGTTACTGATTGTACGGGGATGAAGTCCATATTGCCAAGTGCCGAGACTCTGAAGAATTATTCACTCAATCCTACTCTCACATCAATTCTCCGATTCGACACGACAGTTCCAGTGAGTCCGATCACCTCTGAGATCGTCCTCTCTGAGGCAGGACAGATCCATGTGACTCGTGATTCCGTCTATCTTACGTCGAATATGTGGACACCTCGAGGTGGATCTACTTGTCCGCCCAATGCTCGGTGTGCATCGCCTCTTATCTGGAATCCTGGAACGAGTAGTACTCTCGTGCATAGGTTCGCAGTAACTAACGCAAGTATTCGCTATAGCTACTCTAGACTCGTATCTGGGTCTCCACTTACACAATACTCGATGGACGAGAACGCGGCAGGAGACTTCCGTATCGTGACGACGCTCTCGAGCTGGTCCGGTGGGACGAATACTTCATCGACATCACTCTCTGTCCTCTCGCTAACAGGACAAGTTATAGGCAAGCTCGAAAATATCGCCCCAGGAGAGAATTTCCAATCATCTCGTTTTATCTGAGATCGTCTCTATCTCGTCACGTTCGAGCAGATCGATCCACTCTTCGTCATCGGGCTCGCTGACTCGAGGAAACCAATTATTCTCTGAGAACTCAAAATCCCAGGCTACTCGACCTATCTCCATCCATATGATGCGAATCGTCTCATTGGTATCGGATATGATACCAAAACCAATGAGTGGGGCGGTACGCAAAATGGTGGTATCAAGATCGACCTCTACAATGTGAGTGATATCAAAAATCCCAAACAAGAACGATCACTCGTCCTCGGGGATATGTGATCATCGTCAGATGCTCTGTGGAATCCCAAACTATTCGTCTGGTACAAAGAAAAAAATCTCCTCCTCATCCCAGCAACTCTCATGACATCCGCCTGAGATACGGCCAATCCCTACCTCTCGAAAGCAGCATTCCAGTGACTCGTCTGAGTTCAGGTCACACCAAGTGCTATAGCCGAGCAATTCCGTATCACACATATTACTCGCCCAGCTGACCTTGAGACCACCTGGAAAAAGGAATGTGAGCAATACGCCAAAAATAAGACTGGCTATGCACCGTATATCCCAGACTATTGCAAGTCGACTGGTACTCTTGATATGTACCTCGCGAGCACGATCTGGAACTATTCCGCTGATTTCATCTCACGTGTGCTCTACGTCGGGGAGAGTCTCTATACAATCGGCAACTCTCGTATCCAGATGCAGTCAGTTGCCTCACCGACGATACCTATAGCTACGCAAAAGTTCAAAATACAGAACTATGGACGACCGATGCCTATCGATATCATGCCGATGATGGTCCGTTAGTGAGTATTCGTAAGGTGTTTTTTTGTCATTCCGTCGCGTAGCAGAAGAATCCCTTTTTCTGGGTAAATAGAAAAAATAGTGTGCTGTTTGCACACTATTTTTTGCTCTGTGAAGCCAAAAGAGTAGGATGGAAGTTCCCTATTTATTATCCTCGAATATTATGCTAAAAAAAATGCCCTAAATGTGCTTCTT
>JANOIH010000001.1:0-13531 GCA_031407385.1 Candidatus Altimarinota bacterium
CTTGCCTTATCTCTTTGTTTCATATAATTACTTCCATACCCTCGATATACCAAATACTACTAACTGACTAGAATGATATTTTTCTCATCTCAAATCCAAAGTACGGATACATAGATGACTAAAAAAGGAGAGAAAAATCAAGTTGATTCTTTCCCTCCTTTACAGCTAAAAACGATCATTCCAGCCACACACTATTTTCCATTAAGCCGAATAATCAGTCAAATAAAGGGCTGATGATCCTCAAAAAATGAGACTGGTCCAGCATGATGATCTCATATAAGGTGAGCTCTAGCACTATGAATTAGATAACCTACGCCCCGAACTTAAACAACATAATATCTCCATCAGCTACGATATACTCTTTCCCTTCCATTCGGACTTTACCTTTTTCTCTTGCACCCGCCCAGCCACCGAACTCGACGAGATCTTTCCAGTTGACGGTTTCAGCTTTTATGAACTTCTTCTGGAAGTCAGTATGGATCACGCCTGCGGCCTCTGGTGCTGTATCTCACTGGTGGATCGTCCAGGCACGGACCTCGATCTCACCTGCGGTGAAGTAGTACTGGAGTCCCAGGAGATCATAACACGTCTTGATGATGGCGTCCATCGGGTTGAAGTCGATCCCCATATCCGCGAGGAACATCTTCTTATCCTCTTCGCCGAATTCGAGCATATCCATCTCGATCTTGGCACTCACTGGGAGGACTGGGATTTTTGGATCGAAGATTCCCGTGATAGCCCTGAGTTCTGATTCTGGAGTGTTGACGCGATCTTCTGTCACGTTCACTGCGTAGATGAAGGGTTTGTTCGTAAGGAGATGGAGATCTGCGAGCGCGACCTTCTCTTCTGGTGTCATCTCCATGAGAGAGGCGATATGTCCGTCTTCGAGGTGAGCCTTGAGACGAGCGTAGACATCTTCACGAGACTTTGCTTCCTTGTCGCCTGCACGGACTTTTTTGCTATTATCGGTGATACGCTTATCGAGCGTCTCGAGGTCCGCGAATATGAGTTCTAGGTTGATGATCTCGATATCGCGCTTGGGGTCGATAGAACCTGAGACGTGGTGGACATTGGAGTCATCGAAGGCACGCACTACCTGTAGCATCGCATCCACAGAACGGATATGTGAGAGGAACTTGTTCCCGAGTCATTCGCCCTTCGATGCTCACTCGACGAGACCTGCGATATCGACGAACTCGACATTGGCGGGGATGGTCTTCGCACCGTTCACGACGACACGGATTTGTTCGAGACGTTCATCATTCACATTCACGATACCAGTATTGGGTTCGATCGTACAGAACGGGAAGTTCGCAGCCTCAGCCGCGTATGACTTGGTGAGAGCATTGAAGAGAGTGGATTTACCAACATTCGGGAGACCGACGATACCAACTTGCATGAGAGAAAATATAAAGAATAAAAACTAGAACTCCATCTGTACCTTCGGCGTCTGGATCGGGGATGACACGGACTGAGTTGTGTTCGTCAGCACCTCATACGCGCCGAATAGTCAGATCAGTACGATGAGGACGATATAGATACGCAGGATCGGGTTGATGTATCGTGAGTACTGACGGAACTCTCCGATATGCATCAGCACGATCGCGATGAAGACGAAGAGTCAGAGGACACAGAAGAGATAGACACCAAAGAGGATCCAGTTCATACGGGAGAATTAGGTTATGCTGAGTATACTATTTTTGACTCTTTTCGCAAATGAGAATGGCGTCCTTTTGTCATTCCGCAGCTTGCGGAGGAATCCCTTTCAAGCTCATCTTAAGCGATATTGATTCTTTCTTTCTCATAAGTGGAAGGGAAAGGGATCTCTACGAGATGACAAAAATAGAACAAGAGATTCACAGTTTTTCAGAAATCCCTACTAGAATTCTTTGTTGATCTCGATACGTCCAGTCCTCGTATCATATATCACCTTCTTGGTGCGATCGACATAACGCAACTGGATCTCGAGAGTAGTAGCAGTAGCAAAAAATGCATTATTACTGGTTCCTGTAAAAGTAGTCCCATTTTTATCCATCTGAATAATAATATTCAAAGTAGTGCCGCTCGTTGTCGCACTGTATCACTTGATCGATCGGATCTCATACTTGGCATCATTATCGAAGAATGGTGCACGGAGAGCGCCAGTCATATTCGGCGTATATATCCATCAGAGCCCCTGAGTGCCTCCTCACGAAGCCGTGAGACTGAGTGTGGCACCTGTTACGGCGATATTATTCTTATCCATACGCCCCATCATCACGTTCACAGCACTGTTATGTAGGACAGACTGGACCTTGTTCGCGAGGCGTTCTGCCTTGGTGAGATTCTCCTGTGGACGGAACGATATCTGTGACATCACGCCGAATAAGAATCCGATTATTGCTATGACAACCATGATTTCGACCAATGTAAAGCCTGATTTGGAAAAAGAAAATTGCGTTTTCATAGCATTTTTTTATGATATAGGGGAAGTGTATATTTTATTACCTTTTTTGCAATATGAAATCTTCTCTCTTGTCTCTCGTTTCGGCTTTTGTTATCTCGTTCGTATTCGTATCCGCACTCTCGGCTGCAACCGGCGACAGCGATACAGGAACGAGTCTTCCTATAGAGAATCCTCTCCTCGTAGAGAAGATCACTGCTGTCGATGATAGTCATATCACCCTCACCTTCAACCAGGATGTCATACGCGAGTCTGTCCGAGTCCGCGTGACGAAGCAGAGTGATGAGCAGAGCGTACGTATCGAGAGCTTCACTGGAGGATCCGATGCCAAGAGTATCAATATCACTCTCTCTGACACGATCGAGACGAGTACTTCGTACAAGATGACGATCATCTCTGCGATATCTGATGCGGGGATCATCATCAAGGATGGTGCTGACGGGATCAAGGAATTCACGACACAAACTACGCTCAAAAAATATAGCCTCACCCTCTCGGCCCCTACCAATCCTACTGCCGTCATGGCATCTGGATCCAAGGTAGGAAGTGGATCTACTGGTACCGTACTCCCGAAACCAAATGACGTCAAAAAAACACCAACTCCGTCAGAGACAGCAAAGGAACTCCCTCTCACTGGAGTCAACTCTACACTCTTCGTCATCCTCGCTGCAGCCATAGCACTCTTCGTGATAGCCCGTCGTCGTAGAGTATAATATATCCATTCCAAACCGAGCTTGCTCGGTTTTTTTTACCGCACTGTTCCCATGGAAAAAAAACACATCGATGCTACTCTCGTGTTCCTCATACTCGCACTCGTCATATTCGGCCTCATCATGATGAGTTCGGTGAGTGTCTATTCATCGAACACGGTGACTGAGCGGATGGTGGCACTGGGCAAGCTCGCCAAAGGGAACAACTACTTCTACCTCCAACGACACCTCATGTACGTGCTCATTGGGATAGTAGCACTCGCCATCACCTCGAAGGTTCCATACACTTTCCTCGAAAAATACGCCAAGAACATATTTGGTGCCACGTTCGTGCTCCTTGTGGCGGTTCTCTTTGTTGGGGAGGAGTACAACGGCGCTAAGTGATGGCTCAATATCCCATGAGTCCCATCCATACAGCCAGTCGAGTTCATGAAGATCGGACTCATCCTGATGCTGGCATACTTCGCAAAGAAGAAGAAAAATATCCTCTCTGATTTTTGGGAAGGATTTGTTCCATTTTTTGTGATGGTAGGAGCCGTATTCGTACTCCTGATACTACAGCCAGACTTCTGATCGATACTTATCCTTGCCCCAGTGATGATCGCCCTCTACTTCATCGGTGGAGGCAACCCTCGCTATATCTGAGTCTCACTCATCGTATGTCTGATCGGTGCGGGTACTATATACGGTCTCGGCAAGATCTCTGTCACATGAGAGAACGGCAGGAACCAGAATCCTCTCAACTATATCTCACTACGTATCGATAACTTCATCCGAGATAACAAGGAACTCATAGAAAAACCCAATCCAGATGGCAAAGACTACCAGACTAAGCAGTGACTCATCGCGATTGGCAGTGGATGATTCTTCGGACTCGGATTCGGTAAGTCGATCCAGAAGTTCGGCTATCTCCCAGAAGTTCAGTGAGACTTCATCTTCTCCGTGATCGTAGAAGAACTCGGATTCCTCGGTGCATGTGTCGTGATCGGTATATATTTTATGATCGCGTATCGTGGATACCTGATTGCCCGATCAGTAAAAGATCCCTTCGCACAGTATGTCGCGTTCGGCATCACGACTCTCATATTCGTCCAGGCAGGGATCAATATCGGAGTCAATCTCAACATCGTCCCACTCACAGGTGTCACGCTCCCCTTCGTCAGTTATGGTGGATCATCACTCCTCTCTATGCTCATCTGTGTCGGTATCCTACTCTCTATATCGCGTCATCGTGAGTATCGTCCGCAGAAGATCACTGATATATTCTCAGCTGAGCGCCGCATCGTATTATAAAAATCTCTCCCGAGTTCGGGAGAGATTTTGCTAGACATCCTGATGTTCGACGACACCTGCGATATACTGATGGTTCTCATCGGTAGGTTGCCAGCTGATCGCGTTCACTGGACAGGCAGAGATCGAGTCATCGACGTCATACCCTTCATAGCTCTCGAGTGCCTTCACTCGAGAGAGTCCATTATCATCGAGTTCGAATACGGTTCCCGATATAGCAGTACAGGCACTACAGCCGATACAGGTCGAGTTTACATGTGGTTTTCTGAGGTTTTTGAGTTGTTCTGGGGTCAAGAGGGACATAGAAGGAAAGTAAAAGGTAATAGGCAATAACGAATATTTCAGTATCCGGGAACCAACTACTCTAACTTTTAGTTTTTACCTATGAGTTATGAGTTATCTCCTTGCCTATTGTACAAAAATCATTAGTATTCGCAAGTAATTTTCTTCTTTTCTCATGCGATCTTTTTTTAAAAATACTTCCCTATTCGATATTTGCTTCCGCATTCTCTTGATTCTATTGCCTTTTACGACGATACTCTCGGTCTGGACTCGTGAGGAGCTTGGTATTCCTGGATTCGCGTTCTATAAGGAAGCCCTCATCCTCATCATGTTCCTATCTGTAGCATGGCTACATATCCGTGGGAAGCTGACGATCCGTTGGTCAATACTCGATGCTCTCATCATCGCATATATCGTGACGATGATCGGAGTGAGTCTCTTCACTACGGGGATAGCAGGCATCATCTATGGTGGCCGATACGACTTTGCCTTCTTGCTTGCGTTCTGGATCATATATCATGGAGCACCACTATTGTCTGAGAATGTAAGTTACTATCTTCGAGTTTTTCTCATATCGAGTGGACTCATGCTCTTCTGCTCGGCCCTCCTGAAGTGGCCACTCTCAGAGGATCTCCTACTCGCCTTCGGCTACTGTGGGAACCCATCGAACTGGCAGGCCTGTGATGGTGTCCCTCCGATATTCCATGGGATCGATGGGGCCAATGTACGCCGCTTCCAGTGACTCCTCGACGGTCCGAACACGATGGGAGCATTTCTGATTCTTTTTAGTGGGATATTCGTCTATTATACACGCATGCGACGAGAGTGGTACTTCGTCATCGGACTCATCGTCACAGGACTCTTCATGATGATTGTGTATACCTACTCTCGCTCGGCACTCCTCGGAGCGCTCTCAGGGCTCGCTGTAGCGGTCATCTGGAGTATCCGCTCCCTCTATCGCAAGTACCCACGACAACTCATCGCGATACTCATTATAGGCCTCCTCGGGATCTGAGTGCTCGCAGTCAAGTATGCTGGAACTGCCTGAGCGATCATCGGACGATCAGGATCGACCAAGTGACACCTCGAACGTATGATCACCAGCGTGGACAGATTCCGTGAGCACCCGATGGGGCAGTGACTCGCGAGCTCTGGTCCAGCATACAGATACATCATCGATGTCGATGCGAGCAATATGGAGGATAAGGACCGATTCTATATCCCTGAGAGTTGGTATATCCAACAATTCGTCGAGTGAGGGATTATCTGAGGAGTTCTGTTTCTTGCGATCATGCTGTCACTCTTCTGGATGCTCATAATCAAGAGTCCGATCCTCGGCGGTATGTTCGTGGGTATCGGAGTGATGAACTTATTCTTGCATACCTTCGAGTCGAGTGTTCTCGTCCTCTCTCTGTTCATGCTCATCGGGCTCCTCCTTGCTGAGAAAAAAGTCGTGACTCATACATAAATCCTACCGTTCATCCATCAATAATTCATGATAAGAATACTCTTCGCATCCCGCCTCGTTCATGAGAAGTGAGTCGATATCCTCATGGATTGTATCGAGCAGTATGAGTGAGATCCCGCTCTCGCAGGAGAGATCTGTTGGGATATCTGTTCTGATGGCGACGCACGTGCAGAGATCGAGTCACTGAGTACAAGGTATCCGAACGTCACATATCATGGCAGACTGAACGCCGCTGAACTGAAGGCACTGTATGAGCAGGTAGATATTCTTTTTATGCCGTCACGGTTCCTAGAGATGTTCGGTCTCACAGCGCTCGAGGCACTCGCACTCGGCACTCCTGTATGCGCTCCAGCCAAGGGTGGCCTCAGACTTTTTGTGACGCCAGAACTGACACTCGATGAGTCACGTCCTGTAGATTCTTTTGCTGATATATTAGTGAGGATGGTCGCATGAGAAGAACTCCCTCTTCCTGATATCGGGGGATACTCAGGAGCACACTGGACAGAGAGGCTCGCAGAACACTTCAGAGCGGGTACAGATATCCTGATAGTACATGACTATGAGGAGCGGATCGGCTGAGCTGAGTACTATGTCGAGTCGGTGAGAGATGCGCTCCAGACACTATGAAAGAAGGTATCTTTTTATGGATATAGAGGACATACGACTCCATGGAAGAGGCGTATTATGTTTGTATTATCGATTTTTGCGTTCTGGCGAGGCATAGAACTCTATACTCTACTCCAGAAGGGACACATCGATACTATCTGGATGCACTCAGTTCTGCGTTATATCGGGCCGTGGTGAGTCCTCGCAGTACGCCTCTACTCGATGCATCATCCAGTCCAGATCTATCTCTCTCATCATGATCTCGGGCTCCTCGCTGCTTTTCCACAGGACATCACAGAAGAGTCAGATATTCCTCTCAGTCCTTCTCTTCGGGATTTTATCCCTGATGCCTCGATGATCAAAAAAATCACGAGCCTCGGAAAGTGGTGCTACGTGCGCATTATCACTGCTCTGTTGCCAGATGATATCACTCATGTAATATTCGCACCATTCCTCGAGCAATATATCCGCGGACAATTCGGAGAAGATACACAGATAACTATCTTTCCTCATCAGTCTATCGTCGGAACATAGTCTTCGCGAGAAGTATAAGTCGTCCCTTCCATGAGAGTGGGATACAGAGCTTGGGTGAGAGTTGGACGAGTTCTCAGCCGAACTTCTCTTTGAAGTCAGAGACTCACTTGAGATGATCATCGGGGTTGTTCGGATCAGCGACACCAAGGAAGTCATAATATGGGATTCCTTTTCTCTGGGCCTCACGGATCGCGTGCCACTGGAGGAGATAGGATCCCATCTTCTTGCGGTCTTCCTTGTCTGATGATGATGCTCCGTAGTAGTAGATTGCTCGCTCTGGCGTGAAGACGAATATCCCAGCTACCACTACATGTCCATCGGCATAACCAAAATACAGTCCATCACCATATTGTCGGTAGATCTCCTCGAGAAATACCTCATAATATGCACGACTATTGCCTGCGAATCAATCACGTGCTAGGGTATCTCAGAGTAGCCCCATCCAGATATCGATATTCTCTCGTATTGGTGGGACGCTCTCTATAGTCACGCCACGCTTCTCGGCGAGGTGGATATGATATCTTCCCTTCTCCTTCATCTGAGCAAACACAGCATCTTCTGATGGAGCAAGATCGACGACACGATTGTATGGAGTGAGGAATTCCTTGTACACTCTATTCCCACTTCCCTTCAGGAGGAGCATGAGAGGGTTACGCTTCTGACCGACTCAGAGTCCAGACTCTATCATCCCTGTATCCTCGACCGGCTCGACCTGGAGGAGTACGACTCACTTCGACTGCAGTATGAGACGGAGAGCTGATATACACAGCGCAAAGTCGGAACCGATCTGGCTCTGGTTCGGTCCGAGAACGAACGCACCAGTCATACCGAGATGCAGCTCGCGGATCTCTACGAGGAGGAACGTCCCATCTACATGGCCAAAATAAAATACCTCCTGAGCCTGGTGAGATCTCTCGAGGATATGCTTCCATGTGTGTGACTGCCAGAAAGAGAATCCTGAGTCGTCGATGACCTCAGGTGAGAGAAAAGTATATAACATATCGAAAGTGTACAAAAAACAAGGAAAAAGCAAGGAAAAAGTTGCACAAACTCAGTAAACATGCTATAATTCCATCCAAAGCTATAGGTTATCGGGTTTTCCCTATCTCCTATCTCCTATTTACTACCTCCTCTTCTTCTTATGCTTACTCAACTCGAAGTCAAAAAATCCAGTACCAACACTGGTGTCAAGATATTTTCTTTCCATGGAGAACTCGATGAGACCAATGTGGACACCACTTTCCCGAATATCATCGCTGATATCGGTAGCTTCCAGGGAGCTCGTACCCTTTTTAACCTCGTGGAGCTGAAGTATCTCAACAGTAAATCCATCGGATATATCGCAGATATCGCTCAGCGCACTGAGGATGGCGGAGGCAAGTTCGCCCTGTCGAATATCGGACCTGAAGTTCGTGATACTCTCGATCTCGTGGGGATCACTTCTATCATCCCTGTATACGATACGGAGGATGTCGCTCTGAACGAACTCTCAAAATAGTCACAAATAATATTGACGAGAACTATAAAATAATTATTATACAAATATAAATTTCAAAATATGGTAACCAAAGCGCCTGGGGAAAAAACAACACCAGAAGTCAAGAAGCAGACACTTGATACTACTCAAGCACAGCTCGACAAGCTCCAACAAGATCTAGAGTGAGAGAAAAATATAGAAAAAAAGAAGGCTATTCGTGAAGAGATCCTCTCAATCCGAAGGTCTTTTAACCGCACCAAGCAATATGCTGAGATCGCCTCACTGAAGCTCGCCGAAGGGAAGAATAATCTTGATAGCATATTAGCGTCCGACCTCATGAAGATCGATAAAGAGATATGAAAAGATAAACGTGGTGAATTCTTATCAAAGTCATTCCTCTATAAGAGAATTCAAGATACTGAGGGAAATACTTTCGAGGAACCAACCGATGGCAAGAACCTCAAGGAAGGTGATGCACTCTATGTAGACTTCGGTGGCAATAAGAGTGCCAATGATCGTATAGGACTCGGTCATATGCTCGGTGCGAATATAGAATATGTGAGTGTAAACTGAAAGATTGGTGTCCGCTCTATTATCAATAATCGAGTTGGATACTATACTGAGAACTCGGCACGTTGATATATCCCGGTATTCAATGGGGATCAGGTTACTCTACCGAAGGCATCTGAAATACAGAAATTCATAGAAGAGACGAAGCAAAGTGGGATAGTAAAAAATACTAATCAGCAAGCTTCAGATATTGCCAATGATGCTTATATTACAAAACTTGAACATACATCCATAGAGGCAGTAGAGATCAATACCAAAGTACAAGAATCGTATAGTTTCTGGAAATCGAAGGGATTGAGTCATGAGCAGGCAGCAGGAATAGTGGCAAATGAATACAAGGAAAGTCGCTGTAATCCTAAGGCTGTCTGAGATAATGGTGCAGCGCATTGAATATTCCAATGGTATGACCCACGCGGAAGCTCTATAGAAAGACAATTTGGGAAAAAGATACTTGAGATGAGCCATAATGAGCAACTCGAAGCAGCATATTGGGAGATGACACAGACGTCAGAGTCTAAAGTAATGGAACCTCTCAAGTCTGCAAAGACCGCACGAGAAGCTGGAGCAATCTTCTCAAAGATATACGAGAGACCAGCCAATGAAATAGGTGAGATGAATTCGCGTGGCGAGATGGCAGAAGCATTCTCTATGCTCCTCGATACTGAGTGACGATCTATGAATCTCGGTGACCACGTGGTAAGAAAGTGACCTGCCAATCTCTGAGCAGACTCATGTGGCGCAGCAGTACGAGAATTACTGAAGTCATATGGAGTGACTGGACTTCCAGAATCTGGAGCAAACGGAAAAAACTGGGAACAGATATTGGGTGATCGTCCTGATCAGTTCATAAAGATGAAAATTTCTCACCCTGATCAGGCATATCCTGGCGCAATACTTGTATATGACGGAAGTGGTTCTGAATGAAGTGATATGAATAAGCAGTTCTGACATGTCGAAATAAAAGGATCTGACTGAAGATACTATTCATATTATAATGGGAAACGAGCAGGTTGATCTGCAGCAACTACAGAAAAAAATTCAGAAAAATATGCAGACCTCACAGGCTTTATCGGATACGCTTATTATCCAAAACAGAAAAAATTCTAAAACAATCTCCCCTGCCCCTCATCACCCGCCATATCGGCGGGTTTTTGTATACTATAGAGCCGCTTGATATCCGCCTTCAGATCATATCCCACGAGTTCTATGCCATCTCCTAGGAGCAAACTGATGAGGTCGATACACTCGATCCTCTTGGAATCGATCACGTAGATGAGATCCTTGTATCCGATGACGATCTTGCCATAGGGATCAGTACTCAGTATCACTGGAGTTCCCTTTTCTATGATATCAGACTGGAGACGCGCGAGCTCGCGGGCACTCCCGACACTGATAGTATCCACAGGTTGCTCGGGGATACTCGCGGTCGGTGCCTGTGCGGGCAGGAGTGAGCGGAAGTCATATCGTGTGAGGATGTCTCTATATCCAGTATTCGCAAGTCCAGGGGCGAACGGTGTCTCAGGAAGTACCTCGAGTGTGAGGCTCGTATCGATACGCGCGAGGCTCTGTGAGAGGAAGGCATTTTCTTTTTGGTTGATGAGTATCTCTCACATCTTGGCTGTGAGTTCGTCGATATGCTCATATATCCCTTCGAGGGTACCGTATTTTGACAGGAGATCGACCGCCTTCTTGGGACCGAATCCTGATATCCCAGGGATATTGTCCGAGGCATCTCATACGATCGCGAGATAGTCGCAGACTTGGTGTGCTGGAACGCCGAACTTCTCTACCACATCACGCTCCTTCAGGAACTTGCGCTTCATAGCGTCATAGATATGCACATGTCCATCACGGACGAACTGACAGAGGTCCTTATCAGATGAGATGATGACGACTTGGTGCCCGTTGTTCTCATAGCGATGTGCGATCGATCCGATGATATCATCAGCCTCATATCCCTCGCGCGAGAGTACCATGATACCTGCCGCTGCGAACAGGGCAAATACTCCCTCGATCTGAGATCTGAGATTGTCTGGCATACGATCACGCTGAGCCTTGTACTCGGTATATATATCCTCACGGAAGCTGCGTCCGACATCCGTCGTAACCACCATAGCTGCATCAGGATTCTCATCTGCCATTCCCTTCAGGAACTTGGCTACGCCAAATATAGCATTCACATACTCCCCCGATCGAGTCGTCATCTCAGGAACAGCATAGAACATCCGATAGATCAGATTATAAGCGTCGATGACGAAGAGGGTTTTAGACATTTTTGAGATTTTTTACTGGGTGTATCATATGGAGCATTTTCTTTTTTCCAACTTTATTGTATCTGGAGATCCTCTTGGATAGGGAATCCCTGTCATTCTAGCATCTTCCGAAGATATTTTCATTGGAGTTTTCCGGGGATATAGTGCATATGGAAGTGCTCTATGCTCCTATGGTCCATCGTCTCACGCGTACATGAGAAGTAAGGTCGTTCACCGTAGAAGTTCTTCATCCAGACATATACATCGGTGAGTTCACTGACCTCATCCTGATCGAGCTCATGAGCAAACGATCTATGTGAATATGGTACCGCCATGAGATGCTGATCATCGCCAGAGTATGGGAACAGATTATAGAGGATATACCAATACTTCCCTTTCCAGACTGTATGTCCTGACTGGAGGGCAACATCACAGAAAGGACACCCATCCCTTCAGGTCACATCATCACCCATAATTGTATCATAGTTTTTTCTATCTTGAGGAACGAACATATAGATAAGATTAGATGTTTTGGATTCGTTGTATTCTCCATGCCATATCATCATCGACATGATCCTCGATACCATCGATATCGAACCATCTGATATCATCGACTTCTGACTCCTGACGAGCAAACTGAGTATCATCAGGGATCACTCCGAGATATATGATATCATAGTGTTGGTGTGGTGGAGTTCCCTTCTTATCCATGAGGATATCGTGTACTCCGACCATGAAGATATCTCATACAATCTCAGGTTCTAGACTGATACCCGACTCCTCATGGAACTCTCGGATCGCCACACCGAGTACATCAGTCTCATCATCACAGTGGCCACCGAACTGTTGCCATCGTTCGAACTTTTTATGTAACATCAGGAGTACACGAGTATGCTCAGGATTGGTGATAATAACAGATCCTGTGAGATGTCCTTGGAGATTGGCTCTCGCAAAAGCGAATTCCTCATGCTCACGGATCCATGAGATCGTCTGTTCGCATGCGATACGATCCTCGGAGATATAGTCAGCATGAGAATGTAGTGATGAGATGAGTGAGTGGAGAGGCATACTAGAGTTGGATATGGAAAAGTTGGGCAAGATATATCTGGAATCTCTGAACTCTATGCATATGACGGAATGTCAAGATAGCTATCACTCAACACTCGACAAAGTTGATGACGATAAAAAGAGCATTCTCTATATTCCACTGTGTCACCGCGAGTATATCGATCCCATACATGAGAGCTGATACCACCCATGCATATGTATCCTCAGTACCTGGGAAGCGAAAAAGCTTGTACGCTATAGAGATCATCCCGATACTATCGATAGCTGTGTTGATCAATATGGTAAATATCGGACTCTCTGTCACATACCACAGTCCCAGTGAGACGAATGCCAGAGCGATCAGAGAGCGTTCGAATCGCGTCATACGGAATACTCCATATCGATATGCGAGGACCGCCTCGATACTATGCAGTCATGCGAGGACTCCGATCAGCCAGACTGAGTGTCCTGCACCAGATACGAGTGACGAGAAAAAAAGAAAAGTCATCGAAAGCGCGATGATAAACCATCCAGTAAAGTTCGGGATCGTACGCCTCGTGATGATCGTGTAGATATATCGTCCCTCTACTACGAGGGCGATCATGATAGCGATCCAGGCGAAGATGGGAGATCAGAGGAAGGACATAGAGTAGATTGTATAGAAAATCTATATATCACCGAAAGAAAATCTAATAATTATTTGACATATTAATTTGGGTAAATAGAAAAAATAGTGTGCTGTTTGCACACTATTTTTTGCTCTGTGAAGCCAAAAGAGTAGGATGGAAGTTCCCTATTTATTATCCTCGAATATTATGCTAAAAAAAATGCCCTAAATGTGCTTCTTTTGAG
>JANOIH010000021.1:0-80125 GCA_031407385.1 Candidatus Altimarinota bacterium
AGTGAATATTCTCTCATCTTAAACCAAAGGTAAAACTTCATCGTGGACTCACTAAAGAAAGAAGACTCAGTTTAGCACTGAGTCTTCTTTGGAAGGAGTAAATTGAGATGAAAAACCTACCAACTTTTGTCCATTAAGCCAAGAAAAATCCCCCACATTGCTGTGGGGGATTTTTTGATGTATACTATTCTTCATCATCTTCTTCGAACTTCACACCGCGTTCTGCGCGGATCTTCTCGGTGATGTTGTTCGGAACCTGAGCATAGTGAGCGAACTCCATAGCGTAGGTAGCACGACCCTGGCTCGATGAGCGGAGATCTGTCGAGTATCCGAACATCTCAGAGAGAGGCACGTGAGCGCGTATGATCTTCGCCATACCGCGTTCAGTCATCTCGATGATCTGACCACGCTTAGAGTTGAGGTTTCCGAGGACATCACCCATATACTCTTCTGGAGTATTGACTTCCACGAGCATGATCGGTTCGAGGAGGGCTGGACGAGCCTTCTTCGCTGCCTGGCGGAACGCCTTGATAGCAGCCATACGGAACGCGAGCTCATTGGAATCGACATCATGGTAAGAACCGAATGTGAGGGTTGCCTTCACATCGACGATAGGATATCCAGCGATGATACCACGAGTATAGGCAGTCTTGAGACCCTTCTCGACTCCTGGGATGAACTCTCGAGGGATAACACCACCGACAACCTTGTTGAGGAATACTGTCTCCTCAGCGAGACCTTCTGGATCTGCAGCGCGCATCTCAGGAGTGATAGGTTCGAATGTGATGACGACATCACCGAACTGTCCACGACCTCCTGATTGCTTCTTGTGTGTCCCGCGCTCATCAGTCACTGTAGCAGTGATCGTCTCGCGATAGGCAACCTGTGGAGCACCGACGTTGGCCTCTACCTTGAACTCTCGCTTCATACGATCCACGAGGATCTCGAGGTGGAGTTCTCCCATACCTGCCATGATCGTCTGTCCAGTCTCCGCATTCGATGATACACGGAATGATGGATCTTCTTCAGCGAGCTTGTTGAGAGCCATACCCATCTTCTCTTGGTCGGCCTTTGTTTTTGGCTCGACAGAGATAGAGATCACTGGCTCAGGGAACACCATACGCTCGAGGAGGATAGGCTTGTTCTCATCACAGAGAGTATCACCAGTACGTGTATTCTTGAGTCCGATGATCGCACCGATATTACCAGCTGGGATCTCTTCGATCTCAGTACGGTTGTTGGCGTGCATCTGGAGGAGACGTCCGATACGTTCCTTCTCACCACTTACAGAGTTCAGTACGTATGAACCAGACTTCAGGGTACCAGCATATACACGGACAAAGGTGATACGTCCGACGAATGGATCAGTCATGATCTTGAACGCGATCGCACCGAGAGACTCGTTCGGATCTTGCTTGAGAACGATTACCTTCTCGATATCATCTGGATCGACACCTGTTGCCACACCACCCTTCACATCGAGTGGAGAAGGGAGGAAGTCGACCACAGCATCGAGGACGAGCTGTACACCCTTGTTCATGAGGGCAGAACCACACATGAGTGGATAGAGAGCATCTGAGATAACTCCCTTGCGGATACCTTGCTTGATCTCATCTTCTGTGAGAGTTCCGTTCTCGAAGAACTTGTTCATGAGTTCGTCATCTTGCTCTGCTGCCTTCTCTACGAGGACATCATGCCACTTCTTGGCATCAGCGATATGTGACTCTGGGATCTCCATCTCATTGACCACTTCACCCATCTTCCCTGCGAAGGTGTAGGCCTTCATGTTGATGAGGTTGATGATTCCAGAGAAATCATTTTCCTGACCGATAGGGAGCTGGATCGGGATAACCTTATTTCCAGCGAGACGCTTGATGATAGACTCATATGTCATCATGAAGTTACCACCAGTCTTATCCATCTTGTTCGCAAAAGCGATACGAGGAACTCCGTATTTGTCAGCTTGCTTCCATACAGTCTCTGACTGTGGCTCTACACCCTGAGAGGCGTCGAATACAGCAACTGCACCATCGAGTACGCGCATAGAACGCTCTACTTCGATAGTAAAGTCCACGTGCCCCGGAGTATCGATCAGGTTGAGTTGGATTCCCTTCCATGTCGTAGTTGTCGCTGCAGAAGTGATCGTGATACCACGCTCCTTCTCTTGCTCCATCCAGTCCATAGTCGCACCTCCATCATGTACTTCACCGATCTTGTGGTTGATACCAGTATAGAAAAGTACGCGCTCAGAAGTAGTAGTCTTCCCCGCATCGATATGCGCACAGATACCGAAGTTTCGGATTTGCTTGAGATCCTTAGTTACAGCCATAGAAAATAAGTTAAAAAGAGTAAGAGATAGGAGAAAAGTGTCGACCACTAAAACTCCTAAATTTCGCGAGCATAATATGGAAAAGAAGCCGAATGTCAAAAGGAGTTTTTGCATATAAATATTTTGAAAATACCGCCTTTATCAGTACACTTGCGAGGATATACTTTTTACCTCTCTCCACTATGGTACACGCTGACTATACAGACTCTCGCTACCAGGCACTCCAGTTCCGCATATGGGATATGTTTACCTTTGCCTGGCACCTCATCGAAGAGAACATCATCCCACTCGCTCTGATCACTCTGATCGTCGCGATCCCAACCAATATACTCGCGAATCTCCTCCTCATGAGTGACATATTACCTGAGCAAAATGACCTAGGCTGATTCCAAGATACAGCTGGTATATATCAACTCATAGGATTCTTCTGCTCGATGATCGGATATATTGCTGGATTGTTTGTGATTCGCAACTTCTTGATGGGGGCAAAAACAGAAGTCAGCGATGCGCTCGTATTCGGACTCAAGAAGTGGTGGATATTCATCGGAACAGCGATCCTCGGTGGGCTCGCTATGCTCGGAGGGTTTCTTCTTTTTATCATACCTGGTATCATCGTGACGGTCTGGTTCATGTTCTCGAGTTATGCTGTCATATTCGAGGATAAGCGGTTCGTAGATGCACTGAACTATAGCAAGTCACTCGTACAGGGGCGATGGTGGCAGTCTCTCGGACTCTCATGCGGATTCGGACTCATCGCGTTCCTCCTGATATCGATACCAACTATCGCAGTCACATACGTGATCGAGACTCGCCTCGGGAACTCGGATGATATCATATCAGCGATACTCAGTGATACACTGATCGCTCTCATCTCGATCCCATCGATGTATATCGCAGTATGACTCTTCCTCGCCTTCCAGAAGTTCCCGAAGAAGTCAGAGACTCCAGTATAAACTTTTCATATTCTGTTTTATTTGCATTCTCTTCTCTTTTTTCTATAATCGGCTTGCCTGCTCGGGTGATGGAATGGTAGACATGTACGTTTCAGATGCGTATGCCCCTAGGGCGTGTGGGTTCAAGTCCCATCTCGAGCACCATGTTGGTTATTGGCCCAGGTGATGGAATGGTAGATGTGCGGAGATGCGATCCCGCTAAGCGGGAGACACATCGGAGCCATACTCCCGAGAGCGAGCATCCACGATAGTGGTGCGACACTCGAGAGGGGTACATGACGGTAGGTTATAGGTACGAAAAACAAGCCCAGGTGATGGAATGGTAGACATGACGGTCTTAGAAGCCGTTGCCGCGAGGTGTAGGAGTTCAAGTCTCCTCCTGGGCACCAGTATAAAAAAGAAAACCTCCTCAAATTATTGAGGAGGTTTTTTATCGGATATCTCTAAAATTAAGACCACTTTCCAAGTTCTGGAAATCAATCTTTCCGCGTTTCCACTTATCATAAAATAAATACACTACACTTGCAATATCACCAGCTCTTCTTGCACTTACTATTGGTACTTCTATACTATTTGATAGATTGCTTCCTGCTTGCGTTATAATCTTTCCGCGTGCTCATAGTTTCTGAGCTAGGATTATGTCATCATGAAGATTGTCTCATAAATTATATCATCCTAATTCCATAGCCATAGTCCTCTTATAAAACATATTTGCTCAAGAAAATACCCACGTATTACGAATTGCTTCCTGGGAGCTACTTTGTTGTGATTTTCAGAAAAACCTAAAGAATAAAGAATAGAGCAAATGTGCCTGGGTAAACTTAACCCCTCAGCTAAAGCATGTTAAATCAATATTATCTGTGAATTGTTGCATATTTGTATCAATCCACATCTCAGGAACTTGAGTATCAGCATCTGTACTTGCGACGATCTCTCATCGAGCTGTCTCGAGTCATGCTTGACGTGCATATGATACTCATTTTCTCGGTTCATCGATTCTTTTTACTCAGCTCTGCTCTATTATCTGTCATGTTCTATCAGTACTTGCATTGTTAACTCCGATAATCTCGATGGGTATAGTGGTATTGAGTTTTGAGAGTGTCCAGAGCATAAGAGGGAGATACATCTCTTCGTTATATGCTGGGAATACGACAGATACTCTTGGTGTATCTGAGACAAGGTTATCCATCCGTCATCGGATCTGGGTACAGAGATCTTGGAGCTGTTCATCTGTAAGTCTGTTCGAGAGTTTGAAGTCTGGAGAATATAGATGCGGGAAGTCTTCTAAAGATTTCATGAATTAAAATAATATACTGTCAATATACTGAATTTTTCTATTTATCAAGTCCTTTTTACATTTTCAGATAATTCCCTACAATATCCTCATGCAATCCATATTCGAATCCAGCATCACGCCACTCGCATCACTCCTCAGGCCAGAGCGACTCGACGATCTCGTCGGACAACAGCACCTCATCGGTGAAGGGCGAGCGATCCGCAAGTTCATCGAGGCAGGCAGGCTCCCATCGATCATCCTCTGGTGACC
Source organism: Candidatus Altimarinota bacterium (assembly GCA_031407385.1). GTDB lineage: Bacteria > Patescibacteriota > Gracilibacteria > BD1-5 > UBA2023 > JABFSX01. Next base: position 4,829 of record JANOIH010000021.1, read on the forward strand.
ACCAGGATGTGGGAAGACATCACTCGCACGAGTCATCGCGAACTCACTGGATGCTGAGTTTTTTCACTTGTCTGGTGTGTTGTCCAAGAAGGAAGATGTCGTGAAGATCATCGCCAAGGCACAGAAGAACTACCAAGAAGGTCGGCAGACGATCCTCTTCCTCGACGAGATACACAGATGGAGCAAATCCCAGCAAGATGTCCTCCTCCCATGGGTCGAGAAGGGTATCATGACACTTATCGGAGCGACGACGGAGAACCCGAGCTTCACCGTAATCAACGCTCTCCTCTCTCGCTGTCGCACCTATATCCTGGAACCGATCAGCGAGACGGATATCATAGGATTCATGGAGAAAAACATGAGCCGAATACAAGAGAGGTATCCGAATATTATATTCACAGCATCTATCCTTCCCCTCATCGCGAAGCTCGGCAATGGCGATCTCCGCAATACACTGAATCTCCTGGAAACAGCCTGCATACTAGAGGGGTCTGGTGAGCTCATACGCGAGACGATCCTCGAAGCAGGCAGCAAGTCACTCAACTATGACCAAGATGGCGAGGAGCACTACAATCTCATATCTGCCATGCACAAGTCCCTCCGAGATAGCGATGGTGATGCTGCGATCTACTGGATCGGTCGTATGCTCGCAGGTGGTGAGGATCCGAGATATATCGTGCGTCGTATGATGAACTTCGCATCTGAGGATATCTATGATCCACACGCGATCATCCTCACGAACTCTGTCTACGAAATAGTAGAGAAAATGGGCATGCCTGAGTGTGAGCTCCCGATGCTGAACGCAGCATACTATCTCGCAAAAGCACCGAAAGATAACTCGATCTATAGGGCCATGCAGTCCATGCACTCCGATATTCGCGAGTATGGTAATCTCGGTGTCCCACTCCATCTCCGGAACGCGCCAACTGCACTCATGAAACAAGCAGGATACGGAGCAGGATACGAATACGCCCATGATCTCGAAGGAAAGAAAAGCAAACAGGAACACTTTCCAAAGGAACTCAAAGGAAGAAAATACAGGAAGTAATCATGAATTCAAAAATTCCCCTCTCATAAGAAAGGGGAATTTTATTTTTGATATCTATTACTTCACGAACTCTACGACCTTCGCAAATACCTCAGGATTGGTGATAGCGAGGTTCGAGAGGACCTTACGGTTGAGACCTACACGCTTGGTGTACATAGCATGTACGAGTGTAGAGTAAGTCATCCCGTTGAGACGAGCGGCGTTGTTCATACGAACCGTCCAGAGACGGCGGAACTGACGCTTCTTGAGCTTGCGTCCGATATACGCATTCTGTCCAGACTTCATGATAGCAGTCTTCGCACGAGAGTATACGTTACCGTTCATACGGCGAAAACCCTTCGCGAGAGCGAGGATATTTTTATGTCTTTTGTGTGTCATCACACCACGTTTTACGCGAGTCATAGGGGGAAAAGTTAGTAGTTATAGTGAGTAGTATAGGTGATATCAGGAAACCTGATACTACGATACTATTAGCGTCCGTAAGGCATAGAGATACGTGCAGCGAGCTGGCTCACTTCTGGGAGAGCACGTCCATACTTATCACGACCCTTTGCCTTAGAACTCTTGTCCTTGAGGAGGTGACGCTTTCCGATCTTACCGACGATGTATTTTCCAGTACCACTGATTTTTACACGTTTTTTTGCACTGGAGAGAGTTTTAACTTTTGGCATAAGAGAGAGTTATAAGTATTATTTTTTGGGATAGAGGATGATATTGAACGTATTTCCTTGTTTGAGGACTTTTGATTTTTCATCCTTGCGGTAGAAGTCTACGAGTGAAGCGATGAACTCCTCGATACGAGCGACAGCGAGGTCTTCGTACTGATTCTCACGTCAGCGGAGCTGGAGAGTGATCTTCATTGGATTTCCTTCTTTTGCCCATCCTTCTGCTTGGTTCTTGCGAACATCGAGATCATGGTCACCGATCTTGTATGTGAGCTTCATCGTCTTGAGTTCTGTTTTCTTCTGATTGCCCTTGCTCTGTGCTTGTTGCTTCTGCTGCTTGAAGAGGAACTTCCCATAATCCACGATCTTCGCCATAGCGATCCCATCCTGCATACCGACTTCTACGAGATCGAGGTCCTGACTTCCTGCGAGGTTCAGAGCTTGGTCTCGTGTCATCTTCCCGAGCGGCTCTCAGCTATCAGAGATAACCATGAGTTCTCGTGCGGTGATGGCATCATTGATGCGTTTTTCGTTTTTCTTCTGGGGAAAACTCTTTTTTTGCATGGGCATTTAGGCTGTTACAGAAGTTGCGATCTTGGCGAATGCACTCTTTTTACGAGCAGCATTGTTCTTGTGGAGTACATTCTTCTTTTCGAGAGTATCGATACGAGAATATACGAGTGAGAGTGCTGCAGTGATTTTCTGAGCATCCTTCTTCTCTTCTTTGATTACAGCTTCAAATGCCTTTACGCTCTCCTTGAGGAGGGCTGAGAAGTGACGATTGCGAGAACGCTTCTTTTCACTTACCTTGAGGGCTTTCTTTGCTGATTTTGTGTTAGGCATAGGGAGACGAATAAGTAATAACGAATAAGTAACAGTGAGCTCTCAGAGTGGGGAATGCAATCGATCTGATCGACGCTGTCCACAAGAGGTATTCACTATTCACTATAAAAAGTGCGCGCATTCTATAAAAAATAGGGCTCTTGTCAAACGAAAAGAAAAAATCATATTCTCATCTCATTAGGAGAGTGATCTTTTCCTCAGGATCATGGCACCAAGTATGCCTGCGATGATGACGAGAACTGCGGTTGCACCTGGACCTGTCTGGACCTTGGCCACCTGAGTGAAGTCAGCTGACTCCACTCCATCCGCACAGATCGCCTTCACTGCGAAGTCACTCATCGCGGTAGAGCCAGTATCGAAGTGGACAGTGTATGTCGGTTCCTTGGTGTTCTGTACGAGAGTGTGATCGCCTGCAGCGGTGACCTTGTAGACGTTGTATGAGACAGCACATGCGACTGGACTCCATGACATGATGCTCTTGCCTTCTGCTGACTGGACAGTGATAGTCCCGACATTCGCAACTGCGACAGCATCTGTCCCTATAGTGACCACGATCGGCTCGGAGACAAGGAGTGGGACGAGTGCGCTATCAGCACGAGCACCAAATATTTTGAATGTATACGTTTTTGAATCAAGTTTGTCGATATACCATGAATAGATACCTCCAGTTCCCTGGATCTCCCCAGTGGAATACGTCATGACTTCCTTGGATAGACTATCAGCACTCTCGCCATAGGCGATTTTGAACTTTGTGAGGTCGGCAGGAGCATCTGTCACAGCAAAACTAAAGGTAACCTTCGCACCCTCGGTGACTGTCTTGATGCCTGAGAATCGTGGAATGAGAACAGGTTTTATAGGTTCGTTCACTGTGAGAACTGCGACATCTTTTTTATCGATAGTAGTACCGAGCGCGTTCACCATGCTCACACTGAGTTGGTATGATCCACTCTTGGATGGAGCGCTCGTCTGTGTCGAGTACTTGCCAGGTTGGTTCTCCTGCAGTGTGATGAGTGATCCGTCGAGACCCACTGATGCTGATGCCATACCAGCATCTCACTCGACGAGGATCGTCAGGGGACTACTGATATCTACGGTCGTACTCGGAGTGATCACGATGTTATAGAATCCTGCCGTGCTCGTCGCCCGAGAGAATATGATCTCTTCGGACTTCGCGACGATCGCATTGGATCCATCGAGGAGATTCACCTGGAGGAGGTTCTTGTCCTGAGTCGCTCCCGAGAGGGTCTTGGTGAAGAGTCCTGACTCATCAGTGATCGATGTTCCCATATCTTTTCCATTGAGAATGAAGGCAACCTTGCTGTTTTTCTTCGTCTTCCCACTCACTGCTACCATAGTAGTCGTGATACTGGAGTCCTTCACTGGGGTGACGATCATCACGGTCTCAGTGCTCGTATCTGTCCCTGTCGTCGCTGATGGCTCTACCATGACCGTCGTCTCACCGATGATATCACTCGAAGAGTCGACATCGGCGACATATATCTTCTGCTTGCCAGTAGAGCGAAATACCACTCCCTTGCTGAACTTCTTCTGTCCTGCATCCTCCGCCGTGAAGGCGATAGACTTCCCTGGACTCGGGATCGTATCTCCAAAAGTCTCAGAAACAAAACTCACTGACCCACGATAACTCGTGACGGTCTTCTTATCCTTGTCGACTGCACGGACGGTGACATCGATCGCCTCGTTGGCCTTCGCCGTGGTCGGAGCGATGATCTCGAACCCAACTACAGACGACGGTGTATCAGCCGCTATAGATGCCTCGATCGGCAACAGACTCAAGCTCAACAAGATACTGATAACGACAGAGGAGAGGAGTTTTCGCATAGAGAAAAGTATGAAGATTACAAGCAGGGACTATAGAATTAGCAGTATTCTATGAATACTCTAGATTTATGCAAATAAAATCATGATGTTTCTCATGGTTCGGTAGGGGTTTCTGACTTGTCAAAATAACCTGATGTGTTGTGAGTGAATCTAAGAATATCTCAGAGTTGCGCTCATCGAGTTCGGCGAATATATCATCGATGAGGAGGATAACTGGCAGATCGAGTGTGCGAGCGATGAATTCTCGTTCGATCATCTTGAGTCCGAGGAGGATCATCTTCATCTCTCATCTCGAGAGATAAGACTCTGCGGGGACTCCGTCATCCTGAGGAACGCCGTATCCATGTTCTGTATCCTTCACACTTCATCCTGCATCTTGAATTATCCGAAATCCCCAATCCGCACGATGCGGACCGATATGTGTATGTCCAGTGAGGATATCTCGTTCTCGATTGCGCATGAGATAGTCTCGGATGATCTCACTATCACTCACCGATGGATCATATCCCTCTCGGTCGATCCCAGACTCATAGTGGAACTGGAGTGGATAGCGGGTGAAGAAGCTCGGGAACCGTGCAAGTGAGTCCTCTATATAACACGCATACTTGGTACGGTAGAGTCAGTATGTCTCAGCATACTCAGCGAACTTGGTATCCCAGAAGGTGAGGTCACTCTTGTCTGCTTCGCCATCACGCACCTTCTTTAGGAGGGCATTGCGCTGACGCATCGCGAGTTCGTAGTCTCTTTTTACCCCAGTGAACTGCTCATACACCCGCGCGAGGACGAGATCCATCGCATCGCGCCGCATCGCCGGGGCGAAGTATAAGAGGTTCATGTCGAACGGAGATATATACACCGTCCGCCATGGGAGCGCGTTCATATACTTGGGCTTGGTCGTTTTGGTTCCCTGGATAGCGTAGAACTCTCGCGCATCGTCTCGCAGGAGCCTGTAGCTCTTCGCGAGATCGGCAGAAGTAAAAATCCCCTCGAACACACTCCCACTCTCGAGTTCTGTATTCCCATAGAGTGGTCGTGCACCCGCGAGCATGTGTATCGCATCGAGGATATGGGTCTTGCCTGATCCGTTGGCTCACTGGATATAGGTACGCGCTCCGAGTGTGATCGTGCGCTCAGTGATCCCCCGCCAAGATGTGATAGAAAAAGAAGAGAGCATGCTAGATAGTTGCCGAGATAATATAGGAAAGTTGGAAAAAAGCGAGTGGAAAATTGACAAGGAGAACTCTCAAAAAAATCCCCATTCTCAATTTCTGAGTTGGGGATTTTTTGCGGAGCATGGAACGCTGGATTCCTGGACAAGCCAGGAATGACAGAGACAATTACTCACCGACCATAATGCCACCCAATACAATCTGATGTGCTGCTTTCTTCTGTCATGAGCAAGCCAGGAGGTCATCAGCGAGATGCGCGTCCACGACGATATCCTCGCGCAGAGAGAGGGATCCCTTGCCACTGCGAGAGACGGTCGTGATATGACTGGTATCCGTTTTACCGAGGGCAGCAAAGGAGTCGAGGACGCTCGAGATCTCGAGTTCCGCCTGAGGCTTGAGTGATGTGAGTTTGCCAAGTCGGGCAATTCTTTCTTGTGTGAGTGACATTTTCGTATATAATGATGCGCATACTCTATACATATTATGCCAAAAATCAAGGATATCAGTGCTCGACTCGCCAAAGACCCTGGAGAATATAGTGCACTCTCGTTCCTCGTAGCAGAACGAGCGATGCTCATCGTGACGAGCCTCTACTTCACGACACTGCTGGCGACGGTTGGGGGATTTTATCTCTCATGGATCTCCACTCAGGCGATCAGTATGATCTCATATCACCTCTACTCGCTCATGCTCATAACGATGGTATGGTTCGGCTTCGCCTGGAGCGAACATGCCGTCTATATATACGCGCCCGGGAAGCGGTGGATCTCGTTCCTCACCCTCGCTGTCCTCTCGATCCTCGCCCTCATATGACTCTATGTGCACCTCTCTCCTATCCTTTACTAATACGCTCTTATGTCTCTCCGACTTGGCCTCATATCTCTCCTGTTCGTCACTCTCTCTGCATGTAGTCTCCCTGGAACTCAGACTGAGACTGCCGTAGGTGCAGGACTCTCTCTATATAGTGGTTCGGGTTTTACTATGCACGTGCCTGATACATGGACGAGTGATGTGGCGAGAGCACTCCCGACTCCACGACACGGCTCAGTCGTCATGACTGCGGTCTCTCCTGAGGTGCGCTATGGCTTCTCGAACAACATAGTCGTCATGCTGGATGTACTCGATACACCGATGACCTCTCGCAAGTATAGTGAGCTGAACCAGATCCAGACAACTCGCAACTATCTCGAGTATACCAAGCTCTCTGATGATGTGATCCTCTTCGGTGATGAGGATGAGTCTCGTGTCTACGTGTTCGAGGCACGATATAACACGACCACACAGCGGATGAAGTTCATCCAGACAGCAAAAGTCTGCGGAACAAAGGTATATCTCATGCATGCAGCGATCGCACTGGACAAGGATGCGGCGAACTATACCAGCCTCTTCAAGTCGTTCCAGTGTAAGTAGCTTATATGTTCATCATCTTCTGGAAATCCTCTGGATATGGCGCCTCTACCCGGAGGCGTTTTTTGCTGATTGGATGGACAAAACTCAATACGCGAGCATGGAGCATCTGACGAGCAATGCCCTGATGACGAGCCATGTAGGAGTTGATCTTCTTGTCTCAGTATGCCTTGTCTCCGAGGATCGGACAGCCGATATACGCGAGGTGTACTCGGATCTGATGGGTACGACCCGTCTCGATACGACACTCAAGAAGGGAAAAGTTGATTCAAGATGCAAGATTGAGAATTCAAGATTGGTTTCCTTGAATTTTGGATTTTACATTTTGAATCAATGTGTAGTGTGTCACCGCACTCTGTCCCGCCTCGTCAACTCGTACCTTCGCTTCATCACGAGCATCCTCGACCCTGAGGAGTCGTGCACGGATCGTATCTGTGGGTTTGGCTGGTATACCCGAGACGAGAGCATGATAGACCTTCTCTATCTTGTGATCTTGGAGGTCAGAGAGCAGTGCTTCGAGAGTAGGTTTCTCTTTGGCGACGAGGATGCATCCACTCGTATCTCGGTCGATACGATGGACGAGTGCAGGACGAAAAGTCAGACTATCATACTTCCCCTTCAAGTAGTCTTGCACTTGATCGATCAGGTTGGATTCTGTAGTTTTATGATCTCATGAGTGGACGTTGAGTCCTGCGGGCTTGTCGAGGACCATGAGGTACTCATCTTCGTAGAGGATAGAGATATCCTCACCCCGACCCTCTCCATGAGGAGAGGGAGTTCCAGGGTTCGCTCCTCCTCTCTGGAGGAGAGGGGGTTGGGGGGTGAGGCTGTCTCTGAGTCCCTCTATCTCCTCGTCACTCATCCAGAGCGTGATCTCATCGCCATCTTCGATCTTGTAGGTTTGATCTTTCTTTTTTCCATTCACCTTGATCTTACCGGTTCGTAGCATCTTGTATATCCCACCGAGGGCTGCATTCGGGAGGTATTTTTTACAGAATCGGTCGATACGTTGTCAGGCATCGGATGGATGGGAGATGGTTATTTTTTGCATTATTGTAACACGGCGAAGTCGAGGGCAGTGTTCGTCGTCACCTGTGGTATGCGAATGGTACGTGTCCGCTGGAATCCGTACGAGTATGCTGTCGCCTCGAGAGTCATGAACTGAGATGGAACAGGGACTCATCAGAAGTTGATACGATATTCCAAAAATGGAAGGGATCGTCAGTCAGGGGTACCAAGATGGGTAGCTGATGTTATCACTGGACGTATCATAGAGAATTTGAGAGTGCAGGTATAACCAGCACATTTTCCTCACCATACTCAAGCAAGTCACAGATAATCATTATCTTGATAAAAGTTTGGGAAAGATTTATATGATCATGTGTTGGTAGTTCAGTAAAAGTTTTCCATAGTACGAGGTGCATTTATATCTAATCAGCGAAATATCTGTGTTTCACCACTCGCGTACAAAGATGCTCAACTATACCCAAGTGTCCAGAGTATGAGGCCAGAATTGGTCATCGTATTTGCAACTCATGTGCCTGTAGTTGATCATGAAATCGTGATAACTGGAACTCGAAACTCAACAAATACAGTCGACCAAGTACCAAGTCATGGTGGAATAACTATCTGAACTGGATTGCCGAGAGATATGATATTGTAGTCATCATCATATGGGCTATTGCCCTTGTTAGTCACGGGCATGATCACAGCACCTGTCGAGACATCCAGATGTCTTCCAGTATATCCTGCAGGTGTCGGTTTTACGACAGGAGCAATATTCCATGGAGTTTTTTTACTCACAGTAGGGGCAATCAGTTGCTCCTCGATAACTCCCACTGCCTGATAGTACGCTACGTTCGACGCCTCGATCCCCTGCACCGTCTGCGCCGATCCCCAGATGAGCTCGAGGAACACAGTCGTGAGGAGAGTCACGAGGATCAGGATGATCATCGCGATGAGGAGGGCAGAGCCTCGGGATGAGTGACGTAATAGTCTCACGTGGAAAGTATAAAGTATAAAACTGGCACTTACTATCTGAACTATCGACTACAAACTTGGCTTGGTCGTGATCACCTTCTCCTCGAAGTAGGATGCGAGGATCTGGATCCCGACATGTTCGCCACTGGCGAAGAAGAGTCCAGTACCAACAGAGGCATTCAGGAGGATATATTTCTCTTGTTCAGTGAGCTTGAATATGTTCTGCAGGACATCGATCGACGCTGGTGATTGCTTCAGAAGCAGTTGGATCGATGAGTTGGTGACGATAGCCTTGCCATATGAGGATCACATGAAGTCCTCGACATCCTGAGTGATCGTCGTAACTCCGAGTCCGTACTTACGGGCTCGCTTCACGAGACCAAAGAGGAACTTCGCGCTGTCTTCGTACTGCATAATATTCCATGCCTCATCGACGACGAGCATACGCTTGCGCTCACTCGATCTGGCGACGTTCCATACATAGTTCAGGAGGATATACATAGCGATCGGGCGGAGGATATCATCGAGATCCCGCACGGAGAAGACGACGAGTCCTCACTTGAGATCGACATTGGTTGGTTTCGAGAATACACCTGCGAACACACCGAATACATACTTCTCGATACGTTCTGTGAGTCACTTCGCACCATCCATCGTCTCGAGGACTGAGTGGAGGTCCTTCATGAGAGGGATCTCTTTACCTTCGACGTTGTCATCCTCCATCGTGATCCCCTTCAGAGAATAGGTCGTGATGATCGCCTTCTCGAGGATCGCCTCTTCTGTCGGGGTGATCTCACCGAGCATGAGACGGATGAGACCGATCATATTCACGATCGCAGTACGCAACAGATCTCCAGGATGAGACTCGGTATCCTTGAGTCCGCGTGGCAGATCAAAAGGGTTAATCTTCTCGTTGGAGTTGAGTGATATATTGAGATATGTCCCTCCGACAGTATCGACGAGTGCCTTGTATTCGTTCTCAGGATCCAGTACGATGATGTCCGTTCCCATCATGAGGGAGCGTAGTATCTCGAGTTTTACGGCGAAGGATTTTCATCCGCCTGACTTGGCGAAGACACACATGTTCGCGTTCTCAGAAGAGAATCGGTCGAATATGATGAGTGAGTTGTTATGCGTATTGATCCCATAGAATATCCCATCATCCTGCGAGAGTGAGTTCGAGGTAAAAGGAAACGTCGTCGAGAGTCCCTTCGTAGAGATATTGCGGAATACATTGACCTCGTCACGAGCAAAAGGACCTGTCGCGATAAATCCTTGTTCTGCGCGCAGGTATGCCTGCTTGGTGAGGATATTGCGTCCTGCGAGCATGACATCGAGCTGATTGGATATTTTTTTCATCTCTTCTTCGCTCTCTGAGTAGGTGGTAATATAGAGCGCAAGGTGGAAGTACTTCTCCTGACCACGCGTGAGTGATACTTGGAGTTCTTCGACATCTTGGACCTGGGCGTCGAGGTGCGGATCTCCGATGAGTCCCTTGTCACGGTTGATCGCGAGTTGAGAGCGCAGTTGTGTGAGACGCTTGCGCAGGAACTTCATCACACGAGCAGAGTCGACTGGATAGACGAACATGGAGATATCGAACTTGATATCCCAGTTGATAAGTGGTGAGAGCCAGTTCCCCTCGAGGACATCTGGATACGCGTAGGTGAATATGGTACGGATATATGTATCTCCGATCTGCAGCTTGGTCGCATCGATGCGCATCATCGCAGGGGCGATCATATCCTTCACGTATGCGAGTGCATCCTTATACTCCGTCTCCGTCTCGCGCAGTTCTATCGCTTCTTCCTTGGTCAACTTATGATCTGGATCAGCGATATCTATGATCCGTACACTCGGCGTATCGACAACGACTGGCGATATTGGCGAAGGTGTCGATATATCGACTGGAGGCACAGTAACGAGCACAGGGGACTCGAGTCACTCGACGTCTCCGGTGTAGTTCTGCGCGATGAGTTCAGCTAGAGTCTGCGTCATGGTATGATAGGGGGATTATGATACTTCTGGAGCCTTCCGTCACCAATTCCACTCAGTCACGTGGGAGAAGTCGATAGCATCTGGAAGGGTGCTCATCGTGACTCATGAGCCTGAGTTCGGTACAGATGATGGGAGATATCGTGTGACGATGAGTGTGATATCATCATACTGCTTATGCTTGTACCCCATGAAGGCGGAGAGATCTATAGTGATCTGCTGGAATATAGTAGTCGCATCACGCTTGCCACACTTCATGATCGACTCGACGATACGATCAACGCCAAAAAGCATACCATTCGGATCGCTGCGATATCTCGCTTCTGAGATGCCATCCGTATAGAGGATGATGACGTCCTCTGGTTCGAACGCGATCTGTTGTTCCTTGAGGATCTTCGATGAGTCTTTCACCATACCAAGTGCAACTCATCCCGTCTTGACCTTGTACACCTTCTGCTCGTGAGCCTTGTAGACGAGAATATACTCATGTCCTGCACCTGTATAATAGAGTGCCTTGTGTGGGGCATCCCACCGCAGCATCACACAGCTCATCATCATATTCTGCTTGACGCGAGGCTTTAGGATACGATTGGTGTCAGCGAGGATCTTGGCTCCGTTGTCCTCGTTGAGCGATAGCGCTGAGATCAGGGCATTCACCGTCATCATGACGAATCCTGATGGCACACCATGACCAGTCACATCACCCACATAGACGTAGTAGTTCCCATCCTTCCCTGCTATGATATCATAACTATCTCCACCCACTTCTGTCGCTGATGCGGTCGCCATAGCGATCTCAAGCGATGGGACTGTTACTTCTTCCTTATCCAGGATATGCTTCTGGATCTCAGACGCGATCTCGACTTCTGAGCGGAGCTTGCGTCCATCACGCAGTTCTTCTTTGAAGACTTTGAGGATCTGGAGACTTTTTATAAAAAATGTCGTCAATGAGTTCATCCCATGTGAGAGTGAGTTTGGTTCTATATGGATATCTTCTTGCATCCCTGTCATGAACTTGGCGATCTCCTTATTCAGCTTCTGTACTGGTCCGATATAGGACTTGTACACGATGAAGTAAAATATCGGGAGTTGCGCGAGGATGATCAGCGATGCGGCGAACATGTTGGCAGTGACGAATCCAGTCAAAAATCCTACACCACCGATCCCGAGGAGGATGAAGGTATCGAGTCCACAAAGGACGATGACGATAATGGTGAGGAGAATGTGGAGCATAGGTTTTTCTTTTTATACGGTCGGTGTCTCTGGTGTTACTGCGACTGGCGGTGTCGGATCTACTGGGGTATCTTCTTCGCGAACGATGCCCATACGAGCCTCGATCTCCATATCGACGTATTCCTTCTTGCGACCATACATCTTGCGTGAGTATTCCTTGATGATACTTGCGACTTCGGCATTTTTGTATGTATTGTCCCACAGGGTTTTCATATCGAACGGTCGAGTCGTCGCGTTATCGATGTTGAGTTTAGCGTAAGTTGTATAATTTGCAATACCGATGATATCTTGTTGCGAGAGAAGTGGCGCATATTCCTTCTCCAGATACTCGGCATCTTCGGCTCCCACCTTGAACGACATGATCGTCCCGGCATTCCCGAAGACAGCATCCTTGATCGATGGTTTACCTCACTTTCCCTGCTTGTCGCCTGTTCCTCCGATCTGCGCGATGAACTGATGGGCCATGATGAGGGCGAGTCGATACTTGCGCGCCTCAGAGAGGATCTCACCGAACGTATCGGTCGCGAAGTTCTGGAATTCATCCACATAGAGGAAAAAATCCTTGCGCAGTTCTTCTGGTGTGTCGGCACGTGACATCGCTGCCATATTGATCTTGGATACCATGATGAGACCAAGGAGCTGAGCATTGAGATCTCCGATCTTTCCCTTCGATAGATTCACCATGAGGACCTTCTGTTCGTCCATGATCTGTCGGAGGTTGAACGCGCTCTTCGTCTGACCGATGATGTTGCGCATCGTCGTATTGGTGATAAAAGGTCCGAACTTCGCCGAGAAGAATGGGATCATCTCCTGCTTCTCACGGTCACCCGTCTGAGCATATTCATGCTCCCAGAAGGCCTTTACCATCACATTTTTGATTTTGGAACTTTTGTACTTCATGAACGCCTCATCGACAAAAAGTCGAGGCACATCGATCAGGGTTCCCCCTTCTTCGTCATCGTCCATGAGTGTCAGACATCCGTTGCGGAAGTAATGCTGTATACGAGGACCGAATATCTCATCTCCATACATCTTGATAAATATAGAGGTCGCGTCGAGGGCGGCTCGGTCTTTCTCTATGGCGCGCAGTGCTGGAACGGTCGCGATCAGATCGAGCATGTTCAGTCCCATCGGACGCTCGTGGTCTGCTGGATCGAATATGATCATATCCTTCGCTCGCTCCTTCGGTGTGAAGGCGATGATGTCCTCCACGAGATCTCCATGCGGATCGATGACCGCTAGGCCATCTCCGTTCCACAGATCCTGACGTGCCACATATCCGATAAAAACCGACTTACCTCAACCTGACTTACCGATGATATAGTGATGTCGTCCGCGATCCTTTTTGTTAAAGTATATCGGCGTCTTCTGGTTGCGATACTCGTTCCATCCGAGGAGGACGGCGTCCTTATAGAGTGGGAATCCTTGGAGCTTGCGTTGCTGATCGAGTTGTACTGGCACCTTGCCTTCGTCAGTTGGACGTCCGATATTCTCCCCTTCTGTAGCGACCGTGATAACTGTCCCATCCAAGAGGAGGAGATTTTTGTTCGGATCACGCAGGAGATTTTTGTTCTTGTCCACCTGCAGCAGTGATCCATCCTCAGTATAGATATTGCCAGACTTGTCACGCTTGTAGTCCTTCAGTATCATGGGAACCTTGGGGAACATGAGGTTCGACGGAGTCGGGAGCATCTTGTAGTCGAGCCATGAGATGATCGGAGACTTGTTGTAGTTGATATCTGGGAAGTGGAACATGGTCGTGAGCTCATCTGTCGAGAAGCAACTGATCCCCTGGAATATCCCCACCAGTCGGAACTTGTACGCGAAGTAGCGAAGAGGTGTGAAGATAAAACGAAGCGGATCCTCTACCATCTGCGGATTCTGGAGTTGGTTGTTGTATTCATCGGTGAATATATTGGTCGCAGATACCAGTGTCGAGAGTCCGTTCTTCGCCGAGAGTGCCGTATCAGACGCCACGAGGATACGGATCGACCCTTCGAATCCTGGCTGTCCAGCCGACTCACCCACCATCTTCTGTGCCTCTGTCTCCGCCTGGTTAAATATCTTGTATGAGTCACCTCCACTCGCTCCTGGAGCATTGGATCCTGTCTCTTCATTCTTCACAAAACGATAGAGTATCCAGGCAAGAGGCGCGGTGATAATCTTGAACGCGGAACCAAATATACCAAATTTGATTCATTTTTGGTATTCGCCTTTTGCTACGAGTCCTGCAGCTTTTTTGGCCTTCTTGTTCCATCCATGACCGAGTGGCTTCAGGACGAACTGGATAGTCGCGACATCGGTTTTTTTCAGTGAACCGAAGTTGTTGGTGAACGATGAGAGTGGATCATCTTCGAAGTATTTGTACGTCTTGATCGGATAGATATCATCCGTGCGCTTGGATACTGATGCAGCCTGGAGCGTATGTCAGACTGGCTTGATCTCGGGCATCTCTTTGCGTTGTATCACTTTGACCTCGGCATCTGGATAGTTCGAGGTGATCTGTTGGATCATGAGGGTCGCATGTTCGCGATATCCTACGACGTAGAAGTGCACCTGCCCATCATGGAAGAAGAGCTCCAGAGAGATCTTGGCATGATGGAAGACAAAATTCGTAAACGTATCCCATGCACTCGACTGTGTGAGGTTGTGGATCGACTTATAGAAGACGGTCATGATACCCATCTTCTCCTTGAAGTCCTTCTTCGTCTCACGTTCCTTATCGAGCTTGGAGTCAGCACGTGGCAGTGTCACTCGCATATACACGAGTCGATCCGCCATGAGCACCTCATGCGCGAGACGGATGATACGCAGACATATCCACGCGATCAGGACGAACAGGATGATGTTGAGTATATTGCTCCCCACGTAGACAAGACTCTCCCAGAGTGATGTCCAGAATCCTCCTCCAGACTGTTCCTGCACAGTGGCAGGACGAGTATTGATGGCAAAAGCCGACTGCGAAGATATCGTGATGAAAAACGCGAAAGCGATAGAGAACCATTGTGTCATATAGCTCTAGTGTACTAGAACCACAGACTTTTACCAAATCTTCACTCGCATTTTCGCTTTACAGAGTAGAGAAAAGTGGGGAAATAGGTTCTGGGTAAGAAAAATCCTCCGAGAAGGAGGAGGTTTTGATATTATACAGATGCCTTGAAGTATTATACGAAGAATACGGTTCACTAATTATCTATATAAAAAGTTGATATAGATCCAAGTTCAGCAAGGTATGCAGTCTAAGCTTTCTGAGGGGTTGCATCTATGAATTCCCTGATAGCATCTATTCATCCTGCATTTTTTATAAAAGATTCGGATAGTTGCAGGGATGTTGAGTCTGTAGCATTAGCCACAGTTGTTAGGTCTTGTAAAAGTAATGCTGCTCAAACTTTATCTGCAACAAGTGTTTTTAGATAGTGAGCCTTTATATCTGTAATGTTTGGTCGCGATTCTTCAGGAAATCATTCTGCTCGATCTGCCCTATCTTGAAGCTTAGCAAGAACTTGATCAATATCTCAGGGAGTTTCTTTATCGTCCCCCCTATTGTTAGCTCATATGGTCATATATATTTTAGTTAAAAAGTAAATATATCTAAATAGTAACACATACGCAAAAATTTGTCAATTTTATTTTTTAGTTTTCTGATATTTTTCATACAAAATATTGTACTTCCACTATTTTCGGATATGATTTTCAAGATTATCCTAATGCTCCAACCTTCTAGGGAGTGACTACAGATCAACTGTTTCTTTGGTTTGTCATCTCGTAGAGATCCCTTTCAAACTCATCTTATGAGAATTTGATAATATTTTACTCATAAGTACAAGAAAAAGGGATTCCTTCGCAAGCTACGGAATGACAAAAGGTTAATCTGTACACAATATCTAACACTCTATAACACTATGCAAAAACTCTTCTCTGCATCGATCTATGGTATATCTGGACATCTCGTGGAGGTAGAGGTCGATGTCGTCACTGGTATGTGACAGTTCACGGTCGTCGGACTCGGCGATGCGGCGATACAGGAGTCGCGTGAGCGAGTACGTAGTGCGGTGAAGAACTCTGGATATGGCTTCCCAGGTGGAGCGCGTATCACGGTGAACCTCGCTCCTGCAGATCTGCGCAAGAAGTGACCACTCTATGATCTGCCGATCGCTCTTGGAATATTAGGCAAAGAGATAGACTTCGATGAAGAGATCATCCGTACGTCTCTCTGGCTCGGGGAAGTGGCGCTCGACGGACTCATCCGTCCGATCCAGTGAGCGCTCCCAGCGGCGATACTCGCACGAGAACTGGGGATGCGCCGTATTTTTCTCCCGGTGGATAACACCCTCGAGGCAAGCGTCATACCTGACATCGAGGTGATATGACTCGCGACACTCTCGGATGCCGTCGACATGCTCACGGGTGAGAAACCGATCCCTGAGTGAGTAAAACGTGCAGCTATAGATCAACTAGTGTCCAAACCTGCGGTGGATTTCCATGATATCATCGGTCAGGAACATGCGAAGCGTGCACTCCTCATCGCGGCAGCGGGCGGACACAACCTCCTCATGCAGGGCCCACCAGGAAGTGGCAAGACGATGCTCGCGAAGGCTCTCGCAGGGATACTCCCAAGCATGGAACTGGAGGAGCAGATAGAAGTATCAAAGATATACTCAGTCGCAGGACTCCTTACCCGAGATATGCCCCTCGTAGAGAATCGCCCATTCCGAGTGATACACCATACAGCGAGTGAGGCATCGATTATCGGTGGAGGTCGTGACTCTCGACCAGGAGAGATATCTCTCGCACACAAGTGAGTCCTCTTCCTCGATGAGTTCCTCGAATTCTCGAAGTCCATACTCGAGACACTTCGTCAACCACTCGAAGATGGCGAGATCACGATCAACAGAGTCAATCAGTCCTGTCGATATCCTGCACGGTTCGCCCTCATCGGTGCGATGAATCCATGTCCATGTGGTTACATGTGAGACCCTGAGAAGTCATGTAATTGTTCGCCACTGTCGATCGACAAGTATCGCTCTCGACTCTCAGGACCAATACTTGATCGTGTCGATATATTCATCCAGGTTCCTCGAGTGAAGACTGGAGAACTCGGTGAGAAGCGAAGTGGCAAGACCAGCACCGAACTCCAACTCATCGTCATGCGAGCCCGAGAGATGCAGAGAGAGCGATTCGCAGGAAAGAATATCCACTCCAACGCCGAGATGTCGAACGTCGACATAGAGAAGCTCGCATCCATACAGGACGCCGCGCTCCAGATCGCCATATCGTCGACCGAGAAGCTGAAGCTCTCGACTCGTGTCTACTATCGTATCCTGCGTGTCGGCCGTACTATAGCCGACATCGAGTGATCTGCTGAAGTCGAGGTGAAGCATGTGCTAGAGGCACTCTCATATAGAGGGTCATAGTTTCATATTCTCTGATTGCTTCTTCCATTATGGTGAATTTTGGAAAGAGCCAACTTTTGTCATCCTCGTAGAAGATCTGCTTCTAAAGAAGGTACAGATTCTCCTTCGGAGAATGACAAACAAAAGAAATAAAAGTAAAGAGCAACTATGGACTCTGAAAATATAAACTATGAATAATACACTTTACATCAATCCCCTCCTCCCCGAGATATCCTGCATCGTCATAGATGGCGAGACTATCCATACGAGCACAGTAGCGAAGAACCTCGACACAGCGTCGACACTTCCTCGCCACATCGTCGATCTTGTCGATCGATATGACATAACTGAGATCTGGTGCGTGACTGGGCCTGGACCTTTTACCCTCATGCGTGTCGTGACACTGACATGCAACACACTCGCTATAGCACGTGGTATACGCCTGAAGTCGGCCCACTTTTTCGATATGATAACGCCTGGACACTTGCCCATCATCGAGGCCAATCCGAAGGAATGTATCATCCGTATAGGGGGTGATGACGTACTGCGCACATGGGACGAACTCACTCCAGGGACGTATGAGTGACTTCTCATGACAAAAGAGTTGTCAGATGATAAAACTTGGATAGAATACAAGGAGAATCGAGAGAACATCGTACGTATATTCGCAAGCAAAGAATACCAATCCGCACTCTCCCCACTTTACTTCAAAGCTCCACACATCACATGATCAAGCAAGAACACATCTCCCTCCTCAGGCCCAACGAACGAGTCATGATGACCCTCCATAGACACTGGATCATCCTCGTAGTCCATTTTTCGTATATATTTACCCTCGTCATCACGTCTGGATTCCTCCTCACTTACGGAAGCAGTATCATGTTACTCACAGGTGGGGCACTCTATTGGGGAGGGCTCTCACTCTTCTGGATCGTCTTCCTCACGTTCATCTTGCTGAACTGGATCAACGACGAACTCGATCTCTTCATCGTCACAGACTCTCGTATCATCGGTATCGATCAGATCTCAGCACTCTCTCGCAATGTCACTGAATGTTCGCTCGATAGAGTCCAAGAAGTAAACGCACACACATCAGGCGTGCTCCAGACACTCTTTGGATTCGGTGATGTACATATCCACACGGCAAGTGAGGCATCAAATATGGTGATCCACTATGCTCCAGATCCAGTAGAGAATGCTCGCCGCATCAACAATATCATCAACGAGTTCCGTAACACACATCCTCCAGTACCGAAGTCAGCCGTTCCGATCGAAGCATAATACACGATCCTCTTGCAAAAAGAGGATTTTCCATATAATGAGAACCAATCTCATATTATACTTTTTACTCACTCTCTCTTATGTACGACGTTATCATCATCGGTGCTGGATCAGCTGGACTCCCTGCAGGGATGTACGCCAGCCGCTACAAGTTGTCGAACATCATCATCGGCGAGATGCCAGGTGGTGCTCTCGCGACCTCTCATTGTGTCGAGAATTGGCCAGGTGTCCTCTCGGCTCCAGGAGGGGAGATCATGGCGAACTTCAGACTACATGCGGAGAACGCAGGATCGACACTCATACAGGATCGTGTCGACGAAGTGTCGAAGGTTGGCGAAGATCACTTCTCTCTGCGCACCATGTCAGGCAAGACCTATGAGTCCAAGCGTATCATACTCGCCACGGGCAATGAGTACAAGATGCTCGGCGTCCCATGAGAGAAGGAGTTCTACGGACAAGGAGTCTCGTACTGTGCGACCTGTGATGGCAACTTCTATAAGAACCTCACGGTTGCAGTCGTAGGAGCGGGGAACACTGCTATCACTGAGGCGCTCTACCTCGCCGAGATCTGCAAAGAGGTGCATATACTCGTGCGATCTGATCGTATCCGCGCCGAGGACATCTGGACAGAAAAAGCCAAAAATAAATCCAATATCGTCATCCACTATAACACTCAAGCCAAAGAAGTCATGGGTAGTATGATGGGCGTATCAGGACTCAAGTTACAGGATGACTCCGTCCTCCCTCTCGATGGAGTATTCGTCGCCATCGGTTCATCGCCATTCAGCAAGATCGTCGATGGACTCCAGGCAGACAAGGATGCGGAAGGTTGTCTCATCGTCGACAAGCGCCAAGAGACAAGTGTGAAGTGACTCTACGCCGCAGGAGATGTGACGACCAACTCTAACAAGTTCCGACAGACGATCATGAGTGCAGCTGAGGGGTGTCTCGCCGCGAATAGCATCCATGAGGATATATTGAGGATAGGGCACTAATATACTAGCCCCTTATTTTTATCTTAAATTGTAATAGTTTTCTCGGGAGGATATCATCCAAATTTTGGATATCTTCCTCTGATAATTCGATCAACGCAAGTTCATTTTTCTTATAAATCTCCTGTTTTTGTTTCTTTCTAGCAAGATACTTTTCATCGTTCTCAAGCCCCCAATATTCAATATATACTGATTGTGGAACACCATCTCAAGAAGGAATATAGAAATCTGAATATACATCCTCCTCTACTGGAAGTTTTCTTTCATATGCATGGACAATTCTATACTGATAGAGTAGGTTATCAATTATTACTTCTGCCTTTGAACGAACATAGTGTCAATCTAATGTTCTCAATTTTGCCTCAAACTTCTCACGGAAACTATTATTGGGAGTTTTTATTATCTCCTGATTTTTGTTTGTATCATGTACGACAGTATCTAATTCATGATTAAAAACCTCAATTAGTCGTGAGTATGTGAGTATATTTTCTGGCCATAATACATAGTGAGCTCATGAGATATCATGTGTATGCTCACTTCAACCAAGTGATTTTCCGAGTTTCGTAATCCTCCACCCAGCAACATCTTTTTCAGCAAGCCCAAGTTCAGAGAGGATAAGATTCAATCTCTGTGAGGAAGTTTTAAAATACTCACCTATAGCCGTAGCATTAAGATGTTTCTTTGAAAAATTCGTTTTTGGGATACTTGTCTCAATCTTTAGGTCCGTAGGCCAAACTATATATACTCCGTATTTGTCACTTTTTTGAATTTCTCCTCATACCTTCTTGCCAGAATCCGTAAGTTCCCATGACTCATTTTTTCTTACTATATAAGCTGATTCTTGTAATTCTTCGAAGAGTTTTGCAGGAACAATATTCCTCTCCTTCGCAAGAGATGAAGTAGATATTTTTTGCATATTTATTTTTTAATTACTATGAGATTATCATAATTTGAGTCCTTTTGCAAATTCCCTACTTCTCCTCCGCCAACTTCTTCGCATCCGCCTCTTGTTGCCTCTTGAGCTTGGCGATATCTGTCGATGGTGGGAGATTTTCAGGAGTGATACCACTCTTCACGAGGAACTCTCGGACTCATTGGTTACTTTTGGTATGTTCTTCTGTGATCTTCCCTTCTCATTGGAGGGATTTTTTCTCTCGGATATTATGATTCGTCACTTCTGCGGCGAGGTCCTTAGCCTTGAGGAGGATCGTCGGGAGGAAGTCAGCCAGAGATCGATCTTCACTCACACCGAGTTTTTGCTTCATAGACTTAGTCGAGTTTCATCAGAAGAGTACGGCATCGCCCTTGCTGCGGATACGAGCGATCCCCATACCATCGACGCCGCGCTCGAACGCGAGTCCAGTGAGTTGTTTCTCGGTCTGTGTCAGCTTCTCTCGGACTTGGATCCGCTCATGATCGAGGAGCTTCTGCTCGATGAGCTCTTGCTTGCGTGTCTGCACAGCGAAGTATGCCTGAGCGAAGGCAATCTCCTGCTTGCGAGGATCACCGTTCTGTGCGATCAGATATGCCGCATAGCGCGTGAGATGTATGTCAAACACCTCTCTTTCCGCTGTCTTACCAGTAGGGATCATCTTGTTGACGCCAACGAAATGATCGAATTTACTATTCCCTGCTTTTTTGCAGGCCTCCATAGCCTTCTCTATGACGATCTCGAAATTCCTCCAATCCTTATAAGAAAGAAGTCACTGGAGATCTCGGGCACTCCAGTACTCCGATCCATCTGCTGATATATGTTTGATCTCCTCGAACGAAGTGAAGAGTTGTGCGATGAGGGTAGTTTCCATAAGAGAGAGTTATTCGGATTATTGTATCTTGATTAGCGAGATTGCAATATTTTCTTATTCTTTTTCCTTGCAAAAAAATCATGAGAAGATATAACACTATTAACTATCTCTATTAATTATCCACCCTATGTGACGTTGACCTACTGTAGCCGCCCAAAAAGAAAAAGGTGCAAAAGCAAAATCTAAGATCTATGGTATGCACTCCAAGCTGATCTCTCTCGCTGCAGAGAAATGAGCGGATCCGACACTGAACCCAGCGCTCTACGATGCGATATCGAGTGCCAAGAAGGACGGAGTGACCTCTGATGTCATCGACCGTGCAGTGAAGCGTGGAGCAGGACTCGATAAGGACAGTGCGAAGATCGAAGAGATATACTATGAGGGCTACGCGCCAGGCGGAGTCGCTATCATCGTGCGTGCACTGACAGATAACCGCAACCGTACGGCACCGAGCATGAGACATATATTCTCGGCTTTTGGTGGGTCACTCGGTGAGACGGGTTCAGTATCGAACTTCGCCTTCGACTATGTCGGACTCGTCAGTGTAGCTCGGCCTGCAGATATGGATGCCCTCGAGATGGCGATCATGGAGACCGAAGCAGAGGACTATAGTGAGATAGATGGTGTTATCGTGATCCGCACGAGCAAGCAGACTTTTGCTGCTGTGCAGTCATCACTCGAGGCGGCAGGATATCCGATCACCACGAGTACACTCGGATATAACGCTCGGGCCTATGTGGAAGTGACAGAATTCGAGAATGCACTGAAGATATACAAGATGCTCGAGGAGTTCGACGATGACGAAGATGTGGAGAACGTGTGGAACACAGCAGATATATCTGATACTCTCTGGACTGAGGTTGAGACGTTCGTCGCAGCGAGGAGATTTCGTACATAGGTACTTGAGACCTTTGCAGTATTCAGGATTTCTCAAAAACAAGAAATTTCCGAGATTATCTGTAAATGAAGAATTCTTTACTGATAAGATCGCATGCAGAAAAATTTTTCGAAGTGAGCTTCCTGATGCGGAAGTGATCAAGAAACAAATTTTTATAACGATGAAGTTCGTAGTTTTTCAGAGATCCTACTTGTATTTTCACAACTATCGTCTATAATCGGCACATAAAATAACTCACTCTTATGGCTGATACTACCCAAGACGGCGTGAATCCTCCAGTTCCAGTACCTCCTCAGGATATGGGTGGGACACCGATGCCTCCACCACCTCCACCACGACCAAAAACTCCGAACGATGAGATATTCCAGCGTTTTCTCGTACACCCTCTCACGACGCTCGATGAGCAGGTATTCATGGATCTCCTCGAACACTCACTCTCACTCTCGACATTCGAGAAGAAGCGTGTCGTCGATGCGATCCCAACCCTCTCTCAGTTCCAGGTCGATGAACTGACTAAGGTATTCGAAGATGAGCGTGTCGAGTTCCGCAAGCTCATGCCAACAGAAGGGGAGATCATCAAGGGTCTCGTCGTGAAGGCACAGAACGAGTGGGAACAGCTGAAGGATATCTATATCGAGGAATCCAAAGCCCAGGCTGTCGCCAACGCCGATGCAGCCAAGGCTGACGAGATGAGAAAAAGTCTCGGACTCTAAAAATGAAGAATAATCGACTTTCGGGTCGATTTTTTTGTGTTTTTGGATACAATGAGATCATTGTGAGGGCTCATGTTTTTTCATCAAAAACCCACCTTTTGTCATTCCGCAGCTTGCGGAGGAATCCCTTTCAAACTCATCTTAAGATATATTGATTCTTTATTTCTCATACGTGGAAGAGAAAGGGATCTCTACGAGATGACAAACCAAAAGAGCAAAATACAAAATTTCATGCCCTACCCCTTACTTCCTATCTCCTACTTCCTATCTCCTACATCGATATCATCCCATCTGAGCACTCGATCGGTATCCATCCTCTGACGTATAGCGTGGGGGAGGATCTGTACTGAGAGATCGTACCTGGTTGTCTCGTCGAGATCCCGATGCGCAGCGCCACAGAGTACGGGATCGTAGTGGGTCGCCGTGAGACCGCTCCAGAAGGTATGGAAGTACGAGATATCATACGTGTCGTCTCTCGGGAGCCGATACTCGCGAGCTATCAGATCGCACTCATACTGGAGATCGCCGCGAAGTATCTCATCCCGATCCATCGTGTACTTGGGTTTTTTGTATCCAAGTGAGTCCTGAAACGCCTGGAGAAAAAAAACTTCGAACAACTCAATTCCCAGCCATCCAGCCATCCAGCCATCCAGCCATCCAACTCTCTCACTATCCTGAAGGACTCGATCATCACTGGAGGCATCCTGAGAGATCTCCTCAAACCAGGAACCATCATCGTCTGTCCTGATGACTTCACCCTCTGTCGTCTGGAAGAGGAACTCTCGGGTATGGATATATTCTTCCTCCCCGGAGAGTCCACAGATACCAAGAAGGCGCAATCCTGGATCGACATCAGAAATAGAGAATATGATATAATAGTTTGAAATCGGAAGATTCTCTACTATAATCTAGCCGCATATACCAATATCATCTATCTCGAAGATGCGTTCGGCCGTGAATACTTCCACTATCCGATCCGTATCGAATATATCGACATATTCGACATGATCGACAAGCAGTCTCGGTTCGCCCTCCATATACTCACGAGCACACCCAGACTCACCACACTCACCCGGTTTCGACACTTCCATCTCCAGAACCTCTAACTCCCCATGCCTACTTCCTTCGACACATATCTCAGGCGCCTCATTCGCTACTTCACTCGGCTCGATCGTATCAGTCGGGTATGGTATATATTGCTCGCCTACGTCTTGCTCATGATCAGTACTGTATTCGGATTCACAGTACTCAACCATACCTACTACAAGAGTGCTGCCGACGCCCAGCAGATGAAGATCGACCGCAATCCCGTATCCCGTGGAACGATATCTTCATCCAACGAGACACTCTGAGGAGTACTCGCCGTGTCGACCAATCTCGGAACGCTCGCCATCGATCCGACACAAGGAGGCTCTCTCACGTCACTCACGAACTTCCTCTCTGAGGTGGTATTCTCAGAGTTCTGCTCTCACGATATGTCGAGCTGTGTCGAGAATATGTCGACCTATCTCCGTGAGGATCTCGCTGCCCGTAAGGATCTCACTGATACCATGATGAAGACTATGATCCAGGAGTATCTCGGACGCAAGATCGCTGAACCGATCACGAGCGTGAACATAGCTGCCGATCTCGACGAGAGTATCATCGAGAATATTATCGCCCGTGGACATGAGGAGTTATTTTTTATCTCCAATAATCTCTACGTCAACCCGACCAAGGTCACGAACGCCGATGTCCTCACTGCAGAGCTCTCCGCACTCCTGAATATAGAACCTGAGATCCTACAGAATAAGTTCAAGATCCGAACCAAGCAACACCTCGAGATCATCCGCAAGATGAGTATCGGAACCCGTGACATGGTGAATAAGCGCATCTCCACAGAGAAGCTCGCAGTCAAAAATGGGCAGATCGAAGAAGGAACGACGGTATATCCTTTTATCAAGATAGAGGATAATCTCATACGATACTATCCTGAAGGGAACACGATATCCCAGATCACTGGATTCGTCGATGGCGAAGGGAAGGGGCGATATGGAATCGAGGGATATTTTGAGAGTGATCTGCAGATCGAGAGTCCGATACAGACCGTGATCAAGGATACTGCAGGGCGCCCAATACGCGACTACGTATCAGAGAACTCTCTCACACTCAAAAACGGTGTCGACACGACTCTCACTATCGATCGCAACATCCAGAAGGAGATCGCGAGACGTGCCGAAGCAGCACAGAAAAAATACCGAGCCAATAGAGTCTCTGTCATCGTCATGAATCCCAAGACTGGGGCCGTGGTTGCCATGGTGAATTCGCCATCTTTTGATGCCAATGAGTTCACCGATGTCTATGATATGGAGCTCGTGAGCTATGCGACCTACCCGAGACCTGAGCTCGATCTCCTCGGCTATCCACTCTATATTATCGACACAGCGAGTGGCACATTGCTCGCCAATGTCGAAGGAAAACGCCTGAAGCTACGAACTGCGACTACCGATGAGATCACCAACTATGCCATCATGAAGTACAAGTTCAAAAATGGATTCGGCGATGGAAACTATAAGAATGATGTCGTCGGATCTCTCTATGAACCAGGATCAGTGTTCAAGGCTTTTAGCGTAGCGATCGGTATCGATACGGGCGAGATCACCCCAGAAGATACCTACTATGATCGTGGCTATGTGGAACTCGATGTGTGAGGCTCTCGTCCGATCAAGATATCCAATGCATCCAGCATCTGTATCGGTCGACATACCTATCTCCATGCACTCGACTGGTCATGTAACGTCGGCATGATCAATATCGTAGAGAAGATCGGAAAGGCACTTTTTGCACAGTATCTCGTGGATTTTGGATTCAATAGTAAGACCAATATAACGACCGATGGTGAAGTCTATGCACAGATACCTCCATATGAGAAGTGGCCGCGGGCTCAGTTTTTCAATATGTCGTTCTGACAAGGTATCAACGTGACCATGCTCCAGATGGCAGCAGCATACTCTGTCCTCGCGAACGGTGGCATCTATATGCAGCCATATATCGTGGAGTCTATGCTCTATCCTGATGGGAAGAAGGTGGAAACCGTACCGACACCGATACGCCGCGTGATAAAAGAAAGCACTTCCAAACAGATCACTGCGATGCTCGTGGATGGAGTGAGGAATGGATTCGCCCGAGAGGGATGAGTTGCTGGATATACACTCGCCGGCAAGACAGGAACATCACAGATCCCAGGAAGAGGAGGCTATGAGCCAGGTGGTGCTGGGCATACGATCACATCGTTCGGTGGATATGGTCCAGCGAGCAATCCGAAGTTCGTCCTCATCGTCCGTGTCGATCGTCCACGCAACTCTGAGTGGTCAGAAGCAAGCTCATCTCCACTCTGGCAAGAGATGGCGAAATATCTCCTGGAGTATTATAAAGTTCCCAAGAACAGCTAGATTTTGGATTTCCGTGTGTCGATATATTTCCTGAGTGCCTGTGCTGTATAACTCTCCTCGACCTTGAGGAGCTTCTCTCGTGGGCCTGCGAACACGAGGTTGCCGCCACGATCGCCACCTTCCGACCCGATGTCGATGATGGCATCAGCGTTGGCGATGATATCGAGGTTGTGCTCGATGACGAGGACCGAGTTCCCCTTCTCGACGAGTCTATCGAGGATATCGAGGAGCTTCTGCACATCAGAGAAGTGGAGTCCAGTAGTCGGCTCATCGAGGATATAAAGGGTCTTCCCTGTCGATCTCTTGGCGAGGTCGAAGGCGAGCTTGATCCGCTGAGACTCCCCTCCTGAGAGTGTCGGTGCTGATTGCCCGAGTGTGATATATCCGAGACCGACATCGAGGAGCACATCCAATACTCGCTTGATCCGAGGGAAAGACATGAAGAACTCACTCGCTTCTTCGATCGTCATGGCAAGTACTTGTGCGATATTTTTTCACTTGAACTGAACCTGGAGTGTCTCCGTATTGTAGCGAGTTCCAGCACATGACTCACACTGGACATAGACGTCAGGGAGGAAGTGCATCTCTATCTTCTTGGTTCCACTTCCCTCACAGATCTCACAGCGTCATCCTCGAGTGTTGAACGAGAACCGCCCAGGACCGAACCCTCGCTTCTGTGCATCGAGTGATGCTGCATAGACCTCCCGGATATAAGTAAATACTCCTGTATATGTGGCGATATTAGAGTGTGGGGTTTTGCCGATCGGAGACTGATCGATAATGATCACTTTGTCGACGTTCGCCATACCTTCGACACGATCGTGTCGACCAACGGGCAGAGTACTTTTATTAAAAAAATTCAACAACTTCTGTGAAAGGATATCCATGATAAGAGATGACTTCCCTGAACCCGAGACTCCCGTTACGACTGTCATACACTCCAGAGGAATGCGCACATTGATATTTTTGAGATTATTCTCTTCTGCTCCATATATCTCGATGAAGTGTTTGGGTTTTTCTGTGACTGGATTTTTGCGCGTGACATTTTTGCGACAGGAGAGATAGTCTGCGGTCTGTGTCTGAGACTCCAATAACTCCTTATACGGTCATGAGAAGAGGACTTCGCCGCCATGGACTCAAGCACCTGGTCCGATATCGATGATGTGATCACTCTCTCGCATGATATCCTCATCGTGTTCGACGACGACGACGGTATTGCCGATCGCTGCGAGGCGCTTGAGGTTGGCGATGAGCATATCGTTATCACGAGGATGGAGCCCGATCGATGGTTCGTCGAGTACATAGATGATCCCCTCGAGACGTGTCCCGATCTGTGTCGCGAGACGGATGCGCTGAGACTCCCCTCCTGAGAGAGTCCCTGCACGACGAGCAAGGGTGACGTAGTCCAGCCCCACTCCTGCGAGGAATTCCAGACGTTCACGGATATTTTTGAGTATTGGTTTGGCGATATGATCATGCTCCTTCGAGAGAGTGAGATGAGCAAAGAACTGTATCGATTCTGCGACAGACATCGACACGAGTTCGCCGATATTTTTGCCATGGATGCGTACTGATAGGTACGCTCTCTTGAGTCTATATCCATCACAACTTCGACAGACCTGTTCTGTGGCGAAGCTCGCGATCCGCTTGAAGTAGGCATCATTCGCACTATCTGCCTCGACGAATCTGCGTTCGAGATTCGGGATGACTCATTCGTATTTGGATCTGTGTATCTTGCCATCATGATGCTTCCCGACATATGACATCTCAAAATATCCAGGAACACCATAGAGAACTTTCTTTTTTTCTTTTTCGCTGAGTTTCTTCCATGGAGTATTCATATCGATCTTCTCCACTCAACACATAGCATCGAGGAGAAGCGAATAATACGGATGATTCTGCCATGGGAGAAGCGCCCCTTCTGCGAGAGTAAGGTTCTCACTCGTGATATCTCGCTCAAGGAAGGTCGTCGATGATCCGAGACCATGACAGGTCTCACAGGCACCATGATGTGAGTTAAAAGAAAAATTCGAAAGGATCAATTCTTCGAGATGATAGTCACACTGTGGACAGGCTGCATGCAGCGAGAAGTGGACGAATTCTCAGAGAATATCTGCCTCTCAGAGAAAAAAAAGTGACACATATCCATTCCCCTTCTCAAGTGCGATTCGCAGTGAGTCCGTCAGACGAATCGGGAATGTATCATCCACCTTCGTCACGAGTCGATCGATCACGACAGATATTTTTTCTCCCTCTCGAATAGATCTCTCGACCGTATCAGCAACCGAGTA
Source organism: Candidatus Altimarinota bacterium (assembly GCA_031407385.1). GTDB lineage: Bacteria > Patescibacteriota > Gracilibacteria > BD1-5 > UBA2023 > JABFSX01. The sequence continues at coordinate 33,815 of JANOIH010000021.1, forward strand.
TATATCTCGATCGATCTGGAACCTGACAAATCCCATATCCGACACCTTCTTGGCGATACTGGCGAAGTCTCGAGATTCCTCATCCAGTATGAGAGGGATTAGGATATGGAATCGTGTTCCTTCGACATACTTCGACACATGTTCGACGATATCTTGGACTCTATTGCGTTCGAGAGATACCTCGGGATGATTGGGACAATGAGGGATACCAATACTCGAGAAGAGGAGACGATAGAAATCGTAGATCTCTGTGATCGTCCCAACGGTAGATCGCGGATTGTTCGACACGGTCTTCTGGTGTATTGCGATCGTCGGTGAGAGTCCACGGATCTCACGAACACGAGTCGCTTCTGAGATATCTGAGATGATCATGCGGGCGTATGTCGAGAGTGACTCGAGATATCGCTTCTGTCCCTCCGCATAGAGTGTATCGAAGGCGAGTGATGACTTCCCAGAGCCTGAGACTCCAGTGATCACAGTGAGCTTGTTTTTGGGGATAGAGACGGTGATATTTTTGAGGTTGTGCGTCTCAGCCGAGATGATATCGATAGTATCTGACATAGGAGTTTGGATTATGGGCTTCGTATATTATGAGACGGCACTCGATGAGAGAAAAATCCCTACCACTCGTTGTACTCAGTGCTCCTTGAGCATACGCGCACACTCATTCGCTGTGGCTCCAGTTGATATAACATCATCGATAAGGAGCACTTCATGAGGAAGTGATACGGAAGGATCTATTATAAAGTGATTCTTTCTATTTTCAAGTCTTTTTGCACGGGAGAGCTTGGATTGGCGGCGAGAGAAGGATGTCGATAGTGGAGAGAGTGAGTGTAGGCCTGTCTTCTGTGCGAGCTTGCGAGCGAGGAGATCCATATGATCAAATCATCTGAGACTATATCGACTCCAGTGCATCGGGACAGTTACGATGGCACGAGAGACTCAATCATCTGTCTGTGGTGGGATGAGCTCTGAGAGTATACCGACGAACTCATCGGCATATGATCGATCTGAGTGGTACTTGTATCGCTCGAGCATATCAGCGATCTGTATGTACTCCAGAGCGACGATCACCTCATCGATGACACAGTCTGGGAGATCTACCTTATAGTGAGCAATGAGATTCTTCGGTATGATCACTCGTGGCTCACGTACACTTGGGAGATCGTCGAAAAATATATCGCCAATATATCGCCAGATATGCGATAGGATTATTTTCATGACTTTAGAGTGAGGTTCATGAGGAACTCAGAGAGGACTTTCACTCCCCATCCTGTACCACCTTTTGGCATATATCCGTAGACCGTCTCGCGATATGCAGGACCTGCGATATCGAGATGGGTGAGTTTGGCCTTCCCTTGGAAGTACGTGAGGAATGCTCCTCCTTCAGAAGATCCTGCCTTCTCAGAACGGGCGATATTTTTGAGATCGGCGATATCTGCTTTGAGGGCTTTTTTCATCTTCTCGTTGAGTGGGAGTCTCCAGACAGACTCATATGGCGATGTATTGGCGAGCAATTGGCGAATAGTATCCTCGTCATCTCCCATGATCCCAGCGATATCATGCCCGAGTGCATGGATACACGCTCCAGTAAGTGTCGCCATAGTGATAAGATGATCGACATGATAGACATCTTCGACATACGACATCACATCAGCGAGCACGAGTCGTCACTCGGCATCTGTATGGTGTATCTCTACGGTTGTCCCGTTATATGCCTTATAGATATCGAGTGGTCGGAACGCCGATCCTCCTGTCATATTCTCAGTGAGTCAGATCGCCACGGTCACATCGACAGGGAGTGTGTCGAGCGTGTCGAGATACATCGCCACACCAACCATCCCAGCGGCCCCTGACATATCACACTTCATATCGAGCATACCAGTATCAGGCTTGATCTGGAGTCCTCCAGCATCGAACGTTACCCCCTTTCCGATAAGTCCGTATTTCTCTCATGCGACAGGTGCCTTCGGTCTGAGTACGACCATATATGGAGGCATGTCACTTCCAGCACTGACTGCGAGGAGGAGATTGCATCCGAGCTTCTCCAGTTGTGCCTTATCGATCACTTCGACACTGAAGTGTTTCCATGGATACGCGCGTATCGCATCTACTATCCCCTGTGGATTCGCATCTTTCGGTGGCATATTGATCATATCTCGCGCCCAGATGATAGAGGTGAGGAGTTGTATTCTTCCTTGAGTATCCTCTATATTTTCTGGAGTGATGAGGATACTGTGCTTATTCGTACTTGGCTTGGAGAGGTAAGTATCATAGCTATATGTCGCGAGGGTGAGTGACTCGAGTGCATCGAGCTCGTCTCACTCTGGGACGAATAGAGTAGATTGTTTGAGTGATGAAAAGAGACTCGCTCTATCATCCATAAGTGTAAGAGATGGGAAAAAACACATAATCATATCGTATGTACTCGATATATGAGAAAATGTTATAGTTTTCTTTTGTTTCTCGACGTCGAGAGAGAGATTCTCTTGGATCTTCTCGATCTGGAGTGGTGAGAATCCATACTGAGCAAAGAGGGCAATCCGATCTAGAGAACGGATCTCGATGATGAGATTCTTCGTATGAGTATTGTCAGCGAGTGTTGTGATGATATCGATAGGGAAGTGAGTCATATAGGATGATGGTTAGTGTGATCGGAAGCGGAAGTAGGAGAGGAACAAGAGGAATCCGATGGCGAATATGGAGAGTGAGACCATATAGAGGAGCATCCCTCACCATGAGATAAAAAATATAGAATACAGTGTAAATATCACACTAAATACTATACTCGAATAATGCAACATCCTGAGATCATAAGGGAATCGCTCTTCCCAGAAGTACGTATTACCGATGATACAGAGTGGTAAAAAGAATACAAAGAGGAGTGTCGAAAGAAGGGAAGTTGCACTGATAAGTGGGAAGAATATCATCGAATAGAGGAAAAATATCCCAAATATCGCCCCAGAGAGGGCAATATAGTTACAGAATCGGATATGTGTCACAAAGAGAAACAAAATCCCAACAAAGATAAATGGGTAAAAAGTAGCTCCCGTATTCATGATGGCACCTCAGAGACTGGCGATATAAGCAAGGAGGAACGCCATGAGCGCATATACCTTCGACACTGGTAGGAATGGAGCAAAAAACGAATGCCTCGGCATGAGCTCAAAAAGTGCTATCGCTGAGAGTCCGAATGAGAATATAATAAAACTATATGAGACGACTCCTGTATACGCAACCGACACGAAGAATCCTGAGAGCATGGTCGAGAGGAGGAATCCCTGGAAGAATAAGATATCTTCGCGCCTCGCCTGTGAAAAGTATACCACTGAGAATAGAATAGAGATCGCGAGCAGTCCGAGTACAGAGAGAGAGATCAGTGATGGAGAGAAAAAACTCAAAAATGCTATAACAAAAAGTATCCCATATGAAAATATCATATGTATCCGTGCGATGTCGAAGAACATATCATTTTTCCACTCGAAGGCTGTCATATACAAGAAAAATATCACGTATACGATGATAAAAAAGAAAGTATTGAGTTCAAAACTCGATATCATATCACGAGTCACAGCATACAGTAAGAAAAATATCGCCGTATAGAAAAATATCATCGGTAGTATCAGAGAATCCTGTATAGAAAAGGAAATACTCGATAATGAAAATGTCGGAAAATCCTGATCCTTCTTCGAGAAGAAGATCGGGGAAAAATACAGAAGAAAGAAGAGAAGAAAGAGAAAAAATACACCCTCAAGAATATAATACCCAAGAAAGTGACTAATGGTTATAAATATCGCATGAAGGATGAAAAGAAGAAGATACATCTAGAAGTTAATAGAGAGGAAGATGAGTGATATATAGAGGAATGTGATTCATCAGATGAATCCAAGGATACTGCGAACAAAAGAAAATAACAACATCACGAGCGTGAAAAGTGTGATATAGAGAATGGATTTATTCTCCTGAAATCCATATTCCAATACTCCAAAATGTGATCCTATCTTCAGGGTGAGAAGTGTGAGGATATAGAGAAAGAGAATATATGATCCTGTTCTTGCGATATAAGAGATAGTAGCAAGAAATATATCGATATAATATTGGAATCCGTGGACGATCTTGGTATATGAGATATTGCGGTTGTGGATGCGATTATCGATGATTTGGATATTTTGCATGAGAAGTTTTTTCTTCAGGAAAAGTCTCTTCACTTTTGCCCACTGGAAGGTAAATATCATCTTCATAATGAGTATATCATTTTTCCCAAGGATCTCTCTATAGATATTGAGTTCTCTTTGATTTTTATAATAGATAAAAGAATTTGTATCTACTTTTTTGGTTTCTTTTTTCTCTGGTGCTTCCTTTTTTTTAAATTTTGATAAGAGATCTGATACACTTTTCTCAAATGTCGGAGTATCAGTCGTCTCGATGCGATCACTCGATCCGATCTGTTTCAGAAGAGAGTTCGTCTCTTGGAGGAATTTCTTTTTCTCATCAGCATTGCTTGACTTCGCGAGTTCGAGTTCGATCTGTCCGATACTTTTGAGAGCATTTTCGACGATCAACTTGATCTTTCCGATATTCGAGCTTCCTTTTGCTTGGAGGAGGAGATGTTCTATCTCTTCGAGATCGAGTTTTTTATCCAGAGGTATCGTAGTATGATACTTGAGTATGAGATTCTGTATCTTCTCGAGTGTAGAGTCGATGATGAGGGTATATTGTTCGACTTGTCTGAGAATCTCAGGAGAGATCTCATGGATTTCCATCTGATCTTTTGTTTCTTTAACTTCGTCGATATCTTCACCAACCGATGTCTTGTACATACGATAACTATCACGGACTTTAGCAGTGATTACTTTTTTCTGTTCTTCATTCATCCCTTCATTCGTGTATATGTAGACTACATTATATCAGAGATCTTCTATGAGTTTTTTGTAGGACTTGAACACATCATCAGACTGGATCTTCCCGGTTTTCATCTGACCATTCACGATGATATCGAAGTAAAAATAGTTACTCTTAGAATCAGGATTCTCTACTTCGAGATTCTTTTCTTTGAGTTCCATGATAGAATATCCCTGACCATGGAGGAGGGCACGAGCTTCTTCGATGTCTGCAGCTACGAGCGAAAGTGTGAGTTTTTTATTCGCTTTTGAACAGATGGCTTGGAATTGCATACTGTGATTAGATGAGTTGTGGTGACAGTGGCGCTATCGAATATGTATTTGTATGTATTTGTTTTGTTATATTATCATAGAAGCTAGTAAAATCTGTATCGTCGAGAATCTCGAGAGAGAGGATATAGAGATCCTTTTCTTCTCATGATATATTGAGTTTTTTTATGATTTCTATGAGAAGAGTATTTTTTTCTTCTCGAGATGTAAAAAGTCCAAAAAGAGCCATGAAAGAAGTATATGGATTTTATCTTTTTTACAAGGGTATAGGGAACCTTTTTTCTTTTTATAAGATATAGTTCTATTATAAGAAAACTCTGATAAATCAATAGAGATGATAGAGATGATAGAGAGAAGTAAATGAATTACACAAAAGAATACAAACAAAGGCAAGAGAATCCCTTATAGAAAAAGAAAAAATGAAACTTTTTCACAAAATATATCGTGTGAAATTCTTTATAAGTTTGATTTGTTTTTTTCTCGTATTTTCCTAAACTTAGAGAAGTAATTTTTCTATCATTATTTTTCACAATGAATTTTCCTAAAACATGAACCATTAGCCTTCTTATAATTCTCGGATATAGTATTTGATATTTTTCTCACAATCTCACAAATTCCTATATAGGTAATATAGCGATAGAGTGAGACCAGACTGGTAGTATACTCCAAAGTCCAAAAATACAAGAAGCATACGCATATCTCGAACAGTACTATTATGGATTCCATAAAAAAACACCAGAAGAACGAGAAGATGCGATGATCGATGCTCTGACGAAGTCACTCTGAGACAAGCATACATCATATTTTAACCCGAAGGATGCACAAGAATTCTCAGATACACTCTCATGAGACTTCGAAGGGATCGGTGCTGTGATTAAGGAACACCCGAAGGGCATACAGATCATGAAGGTACTCACAGGATCGCCCGCGAGCAAAGAGTCTCTCCTGAAGGGAGACATCATCACCGCTATCGATACGAAGAGTACTCTCGGGATGCTCTCGAGTGATGCAGTCGAGCTCATCCGTGGGCCGAAGTGAACCACCGTGACACTCTCTATACTCTCAGGAGAAGCTGTGAAAGAAGTCAAAATACAAAGAGATACTGTAGTGGTTCCGAGTGTCGATGGAGACTTCCTCACAGGAACAACGATCGGCTATATCGAGCTCGCATTCTTCGGAGAGCGTACGACAGAGGAGTTCACCGCAGCTCTCGGATCACTCATCGACAGAGGAGCGAGTGGGATCATCATCGATGGTCGCAATAATGGGGGTGGATATCTCGACTCAGCTGTAGATATTACATCGACACTTCTCCCAACTGGACAGCTCGTCGTCGCGACACGTGGGATCAACCCAGCAGAGAACTCAGACTACAAGACCACCAAGAGAAGAATCCAAAATACACAAATACCCGTGATTATGCTCGTGAATAATATGAGTGCCTCTGCTACAGAGATCCTCGCATGAGCACTCCAGGACTATGATCGAGCGCTGATCGTCGGGGAGAAGACATATGGTAAGGGATCCGTTCAGGAACCATTTGTCCTCACGGATGGCAGTATGATGAAGATCACGATCGCCAAGTGGTTCACTCCGAAGGACCGAGGAATCGATGAGAAGTGAATCGAACCAGATATCCAGATCGACCTCACGGACGATGACTACAAGAATATATACGATCGTCAGTCAGAAGGTGCGAAGTCACTCATGCAGTATCTCATCGATACTAAGACGCCTATCATCACTGTCAAAAAAGATACCACCGATGTCAAAAAGTATCTCAAAGAACAAAAAATATTGAACATAACTCCCTAATTCCCTATACTATGTTTCTCAAAACCAACAAAAACTGTAGACTGGATTAAGATAGAGTTTATATATTCTTTTCTATTTCTATCACCCTATTATAACCATGAGCACACCACAAGATATCAGTTTTATCGAACAACAAGACCCACAGATCGCCGCACTCATCCGTGGCGAAGAACATCGCGAGTTAGGCGGACTCGAACTCATCCCATCAGAGAACTATGTCTCTCGTGCTTGTCATGAAGCTATGGGTTCAGTTTTTACGAACAAATACTCAGAAGGATATCCACATAAGAGATACTATGGTGGACAAGACTTCACGGATCCACTCGAGGAACTCTGTATCGCTCGTGCTTGTGAGCTTTTTGACTGCAAGTATGCCAACGTTCAGTCTCATTCTGGCGCACCTGCAAACCTTGCTGTCTACTCAGCCCTTCTTGAGCCCGGCGACACGGTGCTTGGTATGGATCTCTCACATGGTGGACATCTGACTCACGGACATCCCATGACTCTGCCAGCCAAGATCTACAACTTCGTCACTTACAAAATGAAAGACCCAGAAACAGGCGAGATAGACTACGAAGAAATGCGAAAAGTGGCACTTGAAAAAAAACCGAAACTCATCATTGCTGGATTCTCTGCATATCCACGATCCCTCGATTATCAGAAGTTTGTAGATATTGCCAAAGAAGTATGAGCAATAACTATGGCCGATATGGCGCACATCGCCGGGCTTATCGCAGCAAAAGCTCTTGTGAACCCGTTCGACTTTGGCTTCGATATTATCACTAGCACTACCCATAAAACTCTTCGCGGTCCACGCGGAGGTATTATATTGACACGTGAGAATGAAGAGATAGCAAAGAAGATAGACAAAGCAATTTTCCCAGGTATCCAAGGTGGCCCACATATGCACACCATCGCAGCAAAAGCTGTGGCATTTGGTGAGGCTCTACGACCAGAATTCAAGCTGTATGCTGAACAGGTTCTCAAGAATGCGAAGGCCATGGAGAAAGTACTTAAAGAAAAAGGCGTGCGTATGATAGGTGGTGGGACAGATAATCATCTGATTCTTGCCGATGTTTTCGGTTCACTTGGAGTCACAGGCAAAGAAGCTCAGACAGTACTCGATGAAGTGGGGATCACACTCAATATGAACTCGATCGCTGGCGATACACGCAAACCAATGGACCCATCAGGAATCAGATTCGGTACTCCTGCGATCACAACTCGCGGCTTCCTCGAGGCTGACTGCGCACTCGTCGCAGAACTCATGATCGAGGCGATGCAGCATAGAGATGATAGTGCGCGAAAATCCGAAATCCGAGAAAAAATCCGCTCGCTCGCAGAACAATTTCCGATTCCTGATTCTTTTGTTCGACAGACGGCATAGATTGGCGATGTATTGGCGAATATATGGCGAAGTATGGCGAACGATCGACAGATATACCACTTGATCTCTAGAATTTATCCCCCTAATACCCCCTTATGGAAGACTTCGAATCCCCATCCATCGAATCCTCTGACTGACTCACCACAGGCGCCGAGAAGACACGTGAACAGTCCGAGAAGCAACGAGAGTCATACAAAAAAGCTCAAGCCCAGATCCAAAAATCTCAAAAAGACGAGAAAAAAGCAAAGTGAGATAATGATGAACTATTTGCCATACTGGAGCGGTTCATCCAGAATCCGTACTACGAGGAACTCATCCCACTCGTCACGACACTCCTCCAAAAGGCTGTGCCATCACGCTATATCCTCACTCTCATTGCCCTCTTCTATCCTGAGGCGACGATACATCTGCTCACAGTCATCGGCAAGCATGAGGATATATCACTCCTCTTGGCTCTCCATAGACACGAAGAAGAGACGGTATTCGATGAGGCGACACTCCATCCGAGTATCAGAACCTGGATGAGTACCTGGGTCCATGCTGGACAGCTCTATATCACTGATGACGAGATGTCTCGTGTCATGCAGCAGAAGCTCTCTCTCGCCCTCGTATCTGATCCATATCTCACAGAGTCGCTGGCTGTTGGACTCCAGTTTTTTTTCACTTCTCGGCATCTGAGTACCAGTGCACGCGTCATGACACGCTATGCTGAGCATATCATCAGCGAGTACAGGGCAGCCCTAACGAAGTCTCTCGCCTCTGGGGATCAGTCTATGTTCGACGATGCGCAAGTGGCTGATCAGGCGTTCTTCGGGATAACTCAGGAAGACGGTCGAGTCGGATAACCTCACTCACCAAAAAAGCCAAAAACATCAATACGATCCAAGTCTGGATATCTCATGGTACTCGCCAGACTCACCACGCACTGAAAAACCTGGAAACCTCGATGATATAGTGAACAGGCACGTAGATCAAGAAGCCAAATACATAGAGAAATGCCTCACCCAAGAATGAGAGGAGCATATACCATACACTCATAAACAGTATCCATCCCACGATGAATGCTATGGCGATGTTGGCGAAGAGGAATCCAAAAGAAACAGTAGCAAAGTGATATATCGTCACAGGAAGAGTGCCTATCGATGCAGCAACTGTGATCGCCAATATACTCGCGATAGGTGTCGGTATATGATATGTCTGGAGTCGAGAGAGGAGAGGCGAGTAGTACAATATGATACTCATCGTCGCGGCGAACGAGAGGCCGAATGCTGGATCATAGATGAGGGAGAGTGGCGAGAATATGAGGAATATATCGCCAATCAGGAACAATATCGCCAAGCTCGACACCCGAGAACGGTACTCTATGGCGAAGAAGGCGAGCAATCCCATGATCGTCGAGCGCACGACAGGGACATCCCACCCGACGAGCGTACTATAGAGGAGGACGAATATGATGATCATACTGATGCGATATCTCCGAGAGAGTGTGCTATATCTCAGTATCCCAGAGAGTAGGACGATGAGGAAGGTGATGTTGGATCCACTTACCACGAGTATATGTGATATCCCAGAAGTCCTGAAGCTCTCTTGTATCTCTCGACTCATGAGCTCTACATCCCCGATCGTCATACCGAGGATGACACCGGCGATATCACGAGGGAATCCACGGAATATATGTAACTCTGTCCAGTTGCTCACTCGATCGAGGAGTCATGGCTCTCACCTGGATATCGTATGGAACGAGGACACGAGCATTTTCCCAGATACAGCATGGAAGAGGCTATATTTCTCGAATCCATCGACACTTCCTGAGAAGAGCGGTTGGATCTTTCACTTGATGGTGATCATGTCTCAGACTCATAGAGTCAGGTTCTCAGGGACGTCTATGAGTATCGAGAGTCATGATAGATCGCCAACTTCGACAATACCTGTCGATACAGTGGCGATAGAGTCGACGTGGAGTCTATATGCTTGCGTCAGTTCTCCTCGATAGAGTCGCTGATCGATCGTCCCAGTGAGTGATACCTTCTCTCTGAAGTGTCAGGTGATCTCTGAGAGACGCTCTGTGCCACTCACTCGACTCGTATAGGTAGAACTACTGAGGTATGTGCCACAGAGAGTCACTACGAGGACCACGAGTATCGCCACGAGAGAGCGTACCCCCGATATCCAGATCAGGAGGAGCGGGAACAAGAGTACCCAGTATATCTCTCATACACTCCCACCATACGCTCCCACCGCCACGCCGATACACAGTGATATCGACATGAGAAAAAAGAGCATCCTCGGATGCTCAGAGATAGAGTCTCTATTTAGATTTTGGTACTGCGTAGTATTCATACGAGTCAGAAGAGTGCGAAGAAGAGCCCACAGATCTGGTTCACCCCGATATATGGAGGATAGGATGCGAACATATCAGCAGAACCACTGAGGAACTCGAAGAGAAATAGTCCCACTCAGAAGAATCCAGCTCCAACATATCCGATGAATCCATCTGGAACAGTGACAGTTGTACGGATCTTCTCCAGGAGGAACGCGCCACCGATACAGATGAGCATATAGATGATCGGCAGAGGGAATCGCGCACTCCCGACTGGGACGATACTATTCTTGTCTGTGTAGAGCAGTGAGAAGAACGAGTCGAAGTAGACTCCATATATCTGCCCACCCAGCAGTGTTCCGAGATATCCGATGATACCCGCATAGAAGAAGGCTCGCACGAGTATATCTATATTACGGGCTCTGTTTTTCTTCGTATCGTGATACAACTTCCATACGAATATAGTGAGGAATCAGAAGATCCCACCTGCGAGGGAGAGATGGTAGTTATCCGTGATAAAAAATCCTCTCAGAAAGTCCAAAATCCCACTTCACTCCACGAGATCGATAAAGAGATACTTCTCATTGCGCCAGTCAGTCATGATATAGACGATCCGACTCCAGAAGAAGATCGATCCAGTATAGAGTGCTATATTCTGGAATATGTTCTTGCTGATGCCTTGCTCGGTCGAATACTTGTGTAACAACCAGAAGAATACTGCCCATGCGATCACGAGCGAGAGTCCGAACATATGTACCTCGATGTATGGACCGATGTGGAAGAGGGGGAACATGAGGAGAAAGTAATAAGTAAAAATTTTTTGGTTTCTGTCATCCTCGCGGATGCGGGGATCCAGTGTTTCTATTTTCTTGGTTTTTTTGTTTGTCATCTCGTAGAGATCCCTTTCAAACTCATCTTACGAGATATTGGTCCCCTCGTTCTTATAAGTGGAAGAAAAAGGGATTCCTCCGTTACACTGCGGAATGACAAAAGGCTGGCTTTCCTTGTTCCTGTCATTCTGAGGTTTCTGAAGCTGTCGGATCTAGATTCTGTGCTGAGGTACCACAGAATGACGAGGCGACGTTCCAACCAACTATCCTACTACTTCGCATACTGTACGATGCGCTTCTCGCGGAATACGATCACCTTCACTTCACCTGGGTAACTACAGTTCGCCTCGATCATCGTGGCGATATCCTGTGCCTTCTTCTCGGCATCGAGATCAGATACGAGATCCGCATCGACGAATACTCGGATCTCACGACCTGCAGAGAGTGCGTAGGCCTTGTTGATCCCAGGGAAGCTCATCGCTATGTTCTCCATCTCTCCTATACGCTTCACATAGTCCTCCACGTTCATACGGCGAGCCCCTGGACGAGTGGCCGATATCGCATCAGCGATCTGGACGATCTTAGTCTCGATACAGATCTGTGGCACGTCGTCATGATGTCCTTCGATGATATTGATCGTCTTCTCATCGAGTCCGTATTTTCTCGCGATACGTCCCCCGATCTCTGGATGTGTTCCCTCGATATCGTGATCCATCGCCTTCCCGAGGTCATGCAGGAGTCCTCCCTTCAGCGCAAGGACTGGATCCGCACCGATGAGCTTCGCGATCGCCTCAGCGATATAGGCAACCTCCTTCGAGTGCATGAGGATATTCTGCCCATAACTCGTACGGAATCGGAACTTCCCGATCAGTGGTACGATCTCGTCAGGGATACCGATCACACCCATCTCATCGATCGTCTTGCGGCCGAGATCATAGATGAGCTTATCAGCGTCTTGCTGGTTTTTCTCTACGATCTCCTCGATACGAGCTGGCTGGATACGCTTGTCGGCGATCAGATCTTCGAGAGATTTCTTGGCGATATATCGACGAAAAAGATCAAAACTCGACAAGAACACCGTATCAGGAGCATCATCGATGATGAGCGATACGCCTGTCGCCTTCTCGAATGCGATGATGTTGCGTCCCTCTTTCCCGATGATCTTCCCCTTCAGGTCGTCGCTCTCCAGTTGTACCATCGTCTGAGTAGTCTCACCTGTCACTTCTCAGGCATATTGCTGGATACTCTTGATAAGTATCTCTCGTGTCATCTCTTCTTCGCGGACTTTGAGATCCTTCTTCTTCTTCTCGATGAGTGAGAGGATATCCTTCTCATATCGTTCCTCGGTATACTGCATGAGGAGTTCCTTGGCATCCACTTGCGAGAGCTTCGCGACTTCTTCGAGGCGAGACTCTATCGTCTGGGATTTTTTATCCACTTCGGCGATCTTGGTTTCGAGTGTTTCTTCTTTGCTGCGCAGCTCAGTTCTCTTGGACTCCAGTTCCTCGTACTTCTGGTCTACCTTCGCTTCCTTCTCTCCGACGCGCTTCTCCTGCTCTACAGCATCAGCCTTGCGATCACGGATGTCGCTACGAGCTTCTTCTATCTCTCGGCGCAGAGTATCGGCAGTCTGTTCTGCTCGTTCGAGTATGTCTCGACCCTGGGACTCGGCTTCTGATACGACGTGCGATGCTCGTGCTGACTGTGCACGTCCCGCGATGATATAGGCCACGAGCGCACCGAGTCATACTCAGGCGACGAGACCGATCAGGGTAAAAAGGTTCATATATGGGTGTATAATAAGCTAAATTGCAGATTATAGAATGGGGTCGATTCCGTACGGAGGAAAAGTTTGAGGTATGTTTGGTTTTTATCTTCTTATTCTTGGTCTTCTCCTTCCAGTGATACAATCGAAATCGGCACAATCTATAACTCACATTCGCTATTGTATGACAAAAAGAGAAAATACGAATTCTTTTTTTATTTTCCTCGAGTTTTCGAGTCCTATTGCGGAAAAGCATACATTGCTATTACTTACTTTTTATGTATTTGTATTTTTTGGTGTGAAAATAGAGTGAAGACATACGTGTTTTATTTGACTTTAAGCCAATACTTCATAATATTTGTCGCGTAATCTCAGCGCGGTCTCGCTGTCGGATGTCCTTTAACATCTATTTTCCCCTATTGCTTTGGTTCCCCTCGGGCTATCACTGTATAAGGAGAGGAAGAAAATCGTAATACTACAATCGTACCTGTCATTTCGAGTGTAGCGATAGCGGAACCGAGAAATCCTGCCCAGTCCATCAGAGCAGGATATCTCTACTCTGTCTTTGCAAGCTCCGACTTCGGTCGATATGACAGATACACTCCTATTTTCTTCCTCTTGTTATGCATATAACTTGAGGTTAAAGCTTTAACCTTTCCGTTCATGCAAATGGACGATCGGTGAACTCTCCTGACCAGAGAGGTCAAAAACCGCCTCGGCGGACGATAATCTCTGACCAAGATTATCAATGGTTTAATGTTGGCGCGCGCATTTGCGCAAATTTTATTTTTCTTAACCTAATTTTTTATGGTTAACTTCTCTATGAAGATGGCTTCTACAGTAACTGTAGTAACTCTCCTCGCAACTACACTCAGCTCGTCTGTGTCTGCTGCATCTGAGTTCCTCTCTTACGCAGAGCTCCTCGCCGGTGAATCTATCATCGGTACTCAGTCTACTGAAGCGGGATACCGCCTCGGTGACACTGTTACTCGTGCAGAACTTGCAAAGGTTGCTGCTAACCTCGGTGCTTATACTCCTACAGCTTGTACGGGTACATTCGCTGATGTGACTTCTTCTCTCGGTGACCTCTGTGGTTACATCGAGGCTCTCGAAGAAGCTGGTGTTGTTGCTTCTGCAACTAACTTCCGTCCTACTGCTTCAGTCACTCGTGCTGAGATGGTAAAGATGCTCGTTGGTGTTGTTGGTGAAGAAGGTTCTGCTACTGACGCTGGTTACATGGACCTCAATGGTCTCGGTGATCTCGCTATGTACATCAACCGTGCGAATGAGATGGGATGTGCTGCTACTGCAACATACTTCCGTCCTAACGCTACTGCATCTCGTGGTGAGGCGTTCAAGATCGCTGCATGTGTAGCTGATCTCGAAACTGTTGTTCCTCCTCCTACTGGATCAGGTGTTGTTACTCCTGTAGCTGGTTCTGTATCTGTCGCTCTCGAGGGTGCTGCTGTTGCACAGTACGTACCTAAGAACGCAAGTTCAGTTAAGGTTGGTACTATCAAGCTTACTGCTGGTGCTGCTGCAACTACTGTATCATCAGTTGTTGTAACTCGCTCTGGTCTCGGTAATGTTTCTGATATCTCAGGAATTCAACTTGCTCAGGCTGGTGTAGCTAGCTCTGACTCTCGCAAGCCAAGTGGAACTTCTCAGGCATCTAACCTTCGATTTACTACTCCTGTAGTACTTGCGGCTGGTACATCTGCATCATTCGATGTTCTTGTATCTCTCTCAGGTTCTGAGAACAACCAGCACCAGTTCACTGTAACTACGGTTAACGTTGTTAACGGTACTGCTACTGGTACTCCAGTAACTCTCGGACTTCTCAATACTACTTCTTACAAAGTGGGAGATGTAACTGTTGGTACTCTTACTCCTGGTACTGTTACTTCTGGTAAGACAGCTCAGACTTTTGTAACTGTTCCTCTTACTGTTGGTAAGGATGCTACTCTCAATGGGTTTGCTATTACTAAGCAGGCTGGAGATGACTTTACAAAGATCATCGCCAATGCTAAGGCATACTACAACGGTACCGTTGTCGGTACTGTAACTGTAACAAATGATAAAATCACTGTTACTGGTATGAACATCGCTCGTCTCAATGGTGAGACTGCAAATATCGAAATCAAGGCTGACGGTATCTTCATTGGTACTCCTGTTACTCTTTCTGTATCTGTTGCTCAATCAACTGATGTCTCTGCTACAGAGAAGTCAACTGGTTACATCATGGGCGTAACTGGTCCAGGTCTTAATGTTTCAGTAAATGTAACTCTTAATGCTGTTGACCTCAACATCACTAAGAACTCTACAGGATCAAAGACTGTTGCTCCAGGTACATCTAGCGTAGAACTTCTCAATATGGACATCACTTCTGATGCTACATTTGACGTTTCTAACTATACAGTAGCTATCGCCGGAGGACCTATGACAAACTTTGTCGATGACAAGGTGACTATATACGTCAATGGTAGTGATTATGAAACTACAACTCTCTCAACTCCATTCTCTGCTACTGCAGATGCATTCCGTGTTGAGCCAGGAGTTAAGGTAAATGTTCGTGTTGTTGCTAATGTTAGATCTACTGCTGTAGTTGCTCCAACATATATCACTACACTTACTCTCAATCAAGCTAAGAACGTAACTAATGGACAGACTGTTGTTCTCGTTGGTAAGTCTCTCAATAGTGACTCAACTGTTGTCAATATTGGTAGCTATACTATATCGAAGCCAACTACTGCTCCTGTCGCAAAAACTGTACTCGAAGGTTCTGCATCTGATATGCTCTACTTCGACCTCCGTGCTTCTGCTGAGAACCAGGTTCTTAAGTCTGTTAAGGTTACATCTAGTGTAGCATTTAGCGGTTATGCAACTAAGGTTGCCCTCATGCAAGGTACTACAGAGCTCAAGTCTATTACAAGTACTCTTGATCTTGCAGGTACAAGCTTTGACTTCACTTCACTTACTCAACAGCTCACTAAGGACATGGTAACTCCATTTACTGTTCGTGTAACTCTTAAGTCTGGTGATGTGACAACTCTTGGTTCTTCTGTGACTCTCTCACTCGCTGCCCCTGCAGACGTGAAGGTAGCTCGTTCAGTTGATCAGGCTGTTATGACTGCCACTACAAGTACATTCCCAGTACTCGGAAAGACACTTCAGGTGTCTAGCAATACTCCATCTCTCTCTCTTACAGCTCAGGCTGATAAGAACACTACACTTCAATTCGCTAATGCTTCAAACTACGATGTAGTTATCGATAGTGTTAAGATTGAGATGTCTCGTGCTCTTATCAACGGTAACTATGCTGCATGGGGACAGACTCCTACTCCTCCTAACTTCCTCGATGCTATCGGTGGTGTTACGGCTGGTACGGTTGTTGGTAATGCTCCAGGTACTCCAGTTATTACTCCTACTGCACTTACTGTTGGAACAGCTCCTGTAACTCGTGTTATTGAGCTTGTTGATGCACTTAACGGAGTTCAACCTCCTGAGTACATCGTCACTGTAAAGGAAGTTACATTCCATTATGTTGATCGTACAACTGCAGCAGTTTCACCTAGTATTATCGAAACTGTAACAACTCCATCTATGTAATCCACTCTTCTTCGGAAGATAGGTTATGGTGTACAAAAATCCCTCCCGTTTATTCGGGGGGGATTTTTTGGTGTGTTTTCCTCACCCCCAGCCCCTGTTATGCTTTAACTTCAGAATAGTCGTGTAAACACACTCCTTTCTTCACTTATCCTTTCAGAGAGGGGAGCGAGCAATGAAAAAAGATTTGATTTTCGAGGGAAGTGAGATATACTGTATCTAACATATGACAGATATGTGATTTGGTGGGTAAAGCTGCACTGCTCTACCAATAAAAAATCCCCCATAATTCCACTTAGGGGGATTTTTTACGACTATTTTCCGAGAGTGATCTCGAATGCAAGCCGTACTCTCCAGACGGAGAATATGACAGATATTTTCATAAAAATGAAAGTAATTTGGTGGGGATATAAAAGCCCACCACTCCCCACCACGAATGGAGAGCCAGTAGAGTATAGTGAGAATGATAGGGAAATCAATCCAATCCACTCCACTCTTCTTCGGAAGATAGGTTATAGTGTATGAAAATCCCTCCCGTTTATTCGGGGGGGATTTTTTGTGTTCGCCACATTATTCACACAATTATATTTGCATTCTCAGAGGGATGAGATATACTAGTGTTGTCATGTGATAACGACAAGTATTTGGTGGGTAAAGCTTCACTGCTCTACCAAAAGAAAAAGCCCCTTCCAGGGGGCTTTTTCACAGGCTACTTTCCGAGAAGAATCTCGAATCGTATCTGTACTCTCCAAACGGAGAATGTGATAACTACTTTCATAAAAGAAAAAGTATTTGGTGGGGATATAAAAGCCCACCACTCCCCACCACGAATGGAGAGCCAGTAGAGTATAGTGAGAATGATAGGGAAATCAATCCAATCCACTTTTCTTCGTTGGTCTTATTTTGGTTTAGTTTTCGAGAAAAAAATTTTGATTTTCTATATTTTCTGATATAATACCCATGTCTTCAAAGTAGACAGAGATAAACCTCTTTTGAAAAATCCCCATTGTAAGTGGGGATTTTTCTTTGTTGGTCTTAGCGCGGTGGCTTCACAACTCGATCTTTTCGAACAGAGAACTCTATTCTGAGAGACCGATGCTTCCAGTACGGAAGATCAAAGTAGACTTTCTTCATAGTTCAAATGGAGAGAGGAAATGAGGGCTTGCCCGCGATTTCTGAGCGGAATGCAGAACTAAGAGGCAAAGCCTCATAAGATGAAAAAGTTAGAGGATAAACCTCCCTGCTCCTCCTGGAAGAACAAGGAGCCAGTAGAGTATAGTGAGGATGATAGCGAAAGCAAAAATAAAAAGCCCCACTTTCGTGAGACTTCTTGTATGACAGATGGTGCAACCGACAGGACTTGAACCTGTGACCTCCTCCTTCGCAGGGAGGCGTTCTAATCCAACTGAACTACGGCTGCAGATAATTATAGCGGGAACCAGATAGGACTTATGCAACCTACACAAGGACTCGAAGTGTGCCTCTCCTTTCCCGCTTAGCGGGATTCTAATCCAACTGAACTACGGCTGCAGATAATAGGAAGCGTTCTCATCCAACTGAACTATACTTATATAGTTTTAGAACGAGCCTATTGTATCGATTTTTCTAGAATTGCAAATTTTTTATTGCATTCTCTCGTATCATCGGTATCATAGGGGCACTATGTTCTCGACCGCATCACTCTCCATCTCTATAGACGATCATGAGATCGTCGCACCACTCTCACTCGACTTCGCACTCGGTCAGGTGACGGCTATCCTCGGACACAACGGTTCTGGGAAGTCTTCACTTGCCTTCGCCCTCATGGGACATCCTCGGTATCAGACGACGGGTGCGATTATGCTCGATGGTGAGGATATATCAGCACTCCCACCCAATATTCGTCATGAGAAGGGGATATTCCTCTCCTTCCAGAACGTACCTGAGATCGCGGGGATACGACTCCTGGAATACCTGCGTACTGTCTATATCGCCTACTTCCAGCGTGTGCACCCAGGAGAGAAGGCACCAACTTCCTTCGTCTTCCGCCGTATGGTAGAGAAGCTGCTTCCAGCTGTAGGACTGGATTCTACCTTTCTCGATCGGGATCTGTATGTCGGATTCTCTGGAGGAGAGAAGCGTCGTATAGAGATGCTGCAGATAGAGCTCCTGGATCCACGTATCATCATCCTCGATGAGATCGACTCAGGACTCGATATCGGTGCGATCGACATACTTCGCCAATATATCGACAAGTGGCGATCTCTGTCGAAGACGATTATTATTATCACACATAATTTTCACCTGCTAGACTCCATAAGTGCCGATAGTGTGGTCATCATGCATGATTGACAATTGGTGACACATGGCGAACAGTCACTCATCGATACGATACGCAGAGAAGGATTTGACTCTCTTACTGACAGACTATGAACGACGAAATAAAAGCATTCTGAGATATATCGAGAGAAACACTCGACCGCAGTGATGTCGTCGAGTATGCTGACGCGTCTGTGATGGGGATCAGCGAAGCAGTCGTCAGACAGATATCTCTCTCGAACGGTGAACCACAGTGGATGCTCGATCATAGACTCAAGTCACTTCGAATATTTGAGTCGATGGAGAAGCCGACATGGTGACCATCACTTGCGGATCTCGACCTGCAGTCGATATATTATTTTGGGAAGGCAGAAGGAGGATGAGACAAGAAGTCATGGGACGATGTGCCTGCAGATATCAAAGCTACATTCGACCGACTTGGTATCCCTCAGGCGGAACGCGCGATGCTCGCAGGAGTCGGAGCGCAGTACGATAGTGAGGTGGTCTACCATAGCTTGCGTCAGGAACTGCGTGATAAGGGAGTGATATTCGAGGATATGTCGGTCGCCATCATCGAACACGAGGAAGTCGTGAAGAAACACTTTATGCGGGCGGTTCCACCATCAGATCACATGTTCGCGGCCCTGCATGGAGCGGTGTGGTCGGGCGGGACTTTTCTCTATATTCCTCATGGAGTCGAGATCGATGCACCACTCCAGGCCTACTTCCGGATGAATATGAAGTCATGAGGTCAGTTCGAACATACCCTCATCATCCTCGAAGAAGAGGCGAGTGCACACTATATCGAGTGATGTAGTGCGCCGAAGTATGGGACGGCGAGCCTGCATGCGGGATGTGTCGAGATATATGTCGGGGAACGTGCGAAGATGCGATACTCATCGGTGGAGAACTGGTCGGTCGACACGTACAACCTGAACACGAAGCGAGCCATAGTCGAGAAGTGAGCCTCGATCGAGTGGGTCGGTGGCAATCTCGGATCCTGAGTGACGATGCTCTACCCATGTTCGATCCTGAAGGGGGATGACTCACGCGCACTGCACTTCGGTATCGCCTTCGCCAATGCTGGACAGATAGCGGATACAGGTGCCAAGGTGATCCATATCGGGAAGAACACTTCTTCTGAGATCGTGTCGAAGTCCCTGTCGAAGAATGGTGGCGTATCGACCTATCGTGGACTCGTCGATATCAAGAAGTCAGCCAGGAACGCAACGTCCAAGATCGACTGTGATGGGCTGATCCTCGACTCTCGCTCTCGCTCGGATACGATACCAGATATCCGTGTCGCGACCGATGATGCTCTCGTGGCTCATGAGGCGAGTGTCGGCAAGATCAACGAGGATACACTGTTCTACCTCATGTCGCATGGGATGAGTGAGGAGGCGGCGAAGACGATGATCGTACGAGGATTCGTCTCACCACTGATGAAGGAACTCCCACTGGAGTATGCAGCGGAGATGAACGTGTTGATCGCCATGGAGATGGAGGGACTATAAAAATCTGAAAAAGTTCCTGTCATCTCGACCGTAGTTCGCCTGTTTCTCTCGGCGAACGAAGTGGAGAGATCTCAGATAAAATCACAGAGCAAGATTTCTCGTCATTTTGCACGAAACAGCAAAACTCTGTCGAAATGACAAAACACTGCTTGATTATAATGGTATCTTCCTTATTATCCATATATGCAAGAAAATCCTGGAGCCTATAACGAGGCTCGTAACCGCATCCGTGAGGAGAAAGAGAAAACCCAGATCATCGCCGAGTCGGTTGTCGAACACTTCGAGAAGTCCCGAGAGAAGCTTACCAAAAAGAAGTGACTCGATATATACGAACTCAAGCGGAAGATAGAAACTGGTCACTCTCTCGACTCACTGAAGTCTGATATCCGTGAAGCGTTCTCCGAAGGGGCGATATCAGCTGAGACGTATAAACAGGCACTCTCAGACATAGAGAAAAAAGATGATGCGGAAAAGAAACTTCCAATCATCGATCCAAATACTCTCCCGTTCTCACAGAATACACTTGCGAAGTGGCTCGAGGCTCAGCCACTCGGAGCTAATATAGGGGCTGATATGTTAGGATTCTTCTATGGATTCGTCGTCCAGGGAAGCGCTATACTCGTGATCATCGCATGGAACATCCTCATGGATCTGTTGAAGTTGCCGAGAGATGTGTATAGAGAGATCCAAAATTCAAAATAATACTTATGCAACGATTCTTCGTCACATCTCCACTCGGTATCGATGTCGTCCTCACAGATAAGGATATCTATCATCAGCTCACGAGAGTACTGCGTATACAGATCGGTGAGCAGGTCACACTCTTCGATGGGGATGGCTCTGAGACGATATATGAGGTGACAGCCATCGATAAGAAGTCTATCGCGCTACGAGGGCAGGATCGAGTATTCCCGCAGACTGAGTCCAAGAGGGCTATCACCCTCTATCAGGCGATGCCGAACAAGCATGAAAAGATCGAATATATTCTCCAGAAGTGAGTAGAGGTGGGGATATCACGATTCGTATTTTTCCGCTCGGATCGTTCACAGAAGCTCCTGCTGTCACCGGCTAAGATAGAGAGACTCACTGCTATCGCCCGTGAGGCAGTAGAGCAGTGTGGATGAGTCAGAGTTCCAGATATGGCATTCCTAGACAAGCATATCCTCCCCAAGAATTCATCAGAAATCCTGGATGGCATCGCAAGCTCGCAATGACAGACACATATGGTACTCGATACGACATGACTCACGAGAAAGTGTAGCGAATATGAAAATATGCAAGATATCGCTCTGTGGGTGGGCCCAGAGGGTGGATGGTCAGATGAGGAGCGATCCAAAATGGGTGATTATGGTTTTATATTTGCTCGTTTCGGTGAACGAGTACTCAGGACCGAGACAGCAGGTGTCGTCATGGCTTTTGCCCTACTACATGCCTAGAACACGGGTATACTGGCAAAGTAACACTGTGACATACAAGAAAATATAATACAAACACATCATATAGTGTCTCTGATGCGAATCCTGAACAGATTCGCATTTTTTTGTTCTTATATTCCTCTTACTTGCTCGAGTATCCGCATCTGGATGCTGATATATCGTATACACGAACTATACGGGGATACATATTTTATACAGTAATGGTTCTATA
Organism: Candidatus Altimarinota bacterium; assembly: GCA_031407385.1. GTDB lineage: Bacteria > Patescibacteriota > Gracilibacteria > BD1-5 > UBA2023 > JABFSX01. Next base: position 56,168 of record JANOIH010000021.1, read on the forward strand.
ACTGTACGTTTCTATACAAAAAGTGAGAGATGATGCTGATGCGGAGAACACGAGGATAGTGGGGTATAAGAGTGGGGATAGAGAATATGGCAATACGTCAGGACTCGCAAAGATAGAAAAATACTGATATACTGCTTATGTCTTCTCGAAAGAGAATGTCACTTAACAAAACCTGACTTCCCTATCATAGGAAACTCAACTCATGAGATCTTCCTGTTTGCAAAACCAAAACCAAGTTTCATCAATATATACCCATACAAAAAGAACAAATAGTACCGGTATACATACCAAAACAAAAAACACGGATGAGGGCTCGTATATTCTTCATAGATCATCTATTGAGAGTATTCGGGCCCCCAGCCAACCAAAAAGAGCTGAAAGCACTTTTCAACAAAATCTTCGCAAGGGCAGTTAGGTCAGATTCGCAAGAATCTGCGAGCCTGAGAACTCACCATCCGTGAGTTATGTCTGCCTCATATTGACTGCCCTAGCTGCGTCAGAGTGCGCATAACCACTCTCCCTATTATTAGACCATACTGTACCAACAGATGGTCTTTTGTCGTTTTTGGACCTAACTATGGTGATATCCACTTCCCTTGATAATCTCATGGGCGCGGTAGACCTGCTCCACGAGCACGAGGAGGGCGAGGGAGTGCGGCATGATGAAGTCAGAGATACGGATGGTCTGGTGTGGGATACCTGCGAAGAGCTCCAGATCCACGCCATAACTCCCACCGATGACGAAGGTGATATCCTCACTCTCATTCTTTGCGCGCTCGATCGTATCGACGAGTGCGGATGTCGAGAGATGTGTTCATCGCTCATCCAGGAGTATGATACGACCCTTCACCTTCGCGAGAGTCTCCATGATCATGAGAGTCTCCTTCACTTTTATATACTCGCTGTTGGTATGGGAGATGGGCTTGAGACGCTTAATATTGGCGAATTTTTGTATACGCTTCTCGTATTCTGCTATCGATTCTCGGAAGTGTTTGTATCCGTCGGAGACGGCCAGAAGTGTGATCATGATACGATTATAGAAAAAAATTTTGACAAGTACACCTTTTTTCATAGAATTCGCCCACGTGCCACCTTAGCTCAGTTGGTAGAGCATCGGTTTTGTAAACCGGCGGTCATCAGTTCAAGTCTGATAGGTGGCTCCAGATATGGGTCGGTTCCAGAGTGGTCAAATGGGGAGGACTGTAAATCCTTTGGCTTCGCCTTCGTAGGTTCGATCCCTACCCGGCCCACCATTGTTTAAGTAATAATTAAAAAGTAATAACGAATAAGTTAAGATTTCTGAAACTGTTCGTTATCATTTTTTTATCAGTTGGCGTTGGTTTTGTATTTCACCATCAAAAAATACTAGGAGCATTCGTACCTTTTCTTCTTCGATGAAGGATCGAGCGATCGCATCATATCCTAACCCTTCATACTATGAAAAAAGATATACACCCACAGTTCAAGGAAGTAAGCGTTCGTTGTTCATGTGGAAACACATTCCAGACGAAGAGCTCTGTAAAAGATACAGAGATCCGTGTGGAAACATGTTCTGCATGTCACCCATTCTACACTGGTAAGAAGACTCTCCTCAAGACCAGTTCTATGGACAAGTTCTATGCTCGTGCCAAGAAGACAGAGACTATTGCTCAATAATCCTTCCTCTAAAAATCCCATCTGCCTCGGCGGATGGGATTTTTTTATGGAGTCATCGCGTTGTATGCCTTCTCGAAGAGCTGGCTCGTCGCGCTCGTATACTTCGCCAGGTTGTCTCTGAGGCGCACGTAGTCATCGTAGACGATCACGAGCATGAGATGGGCGGCATAGGTACGTGCCATCTCCTGATAGGCTAGTATGGCACGAGGGAGAGTCCTCTGTGCGAGGGCGATCTCGATACGGATCTGCTCCCGTCTCTGTCCGAGGATACGTCTCATCGTATCAGTATCTGTAGGTATCTCTTTTGCATCACCGGTGCCGATCTGGGTATCTATAGTGAGTGTGTTCGACATATCTTCATCGATGCGGGACTCGAGGTAGGTGAGATACTTGGTATAGTGACAGTTCTGGAGGACGACTGAATTAACCATGCGCGAGGTTACTAGAGATGATTTGACTGGGGGTGTGGTTGACTTTCACTTTTCTCATGTAGCGTTCCCTTTTTCATCTGGGAGACACTGTCACTGCTGTTGAGTGAGTTTTGTCATCTCTTTTTCTAGTTTTTTCACGATCTCGCTTCGTGAGTTGATTGCTTTTGCCTCCTGGAGCCCCTTGATGATGCTGATACGGGACTCGATCACTGCACAGTCAAATAGGGTGTTCATACGCGCGTTGTATGCGCTCTGTGTGACCTCTAGGGCCCGCCATCCGGCGAAGTTCCCGATACGCGCAGGGTCGAGTGCTTCTTGGAGCTTTGCTCGACCGAGCTTGGACGTCTCAGATGTGATCTGTGAGGACATCCATGCATTGACTGTGTCACTTTTGAGTTCTGGATACGTGATTTTGCCGACACTTCGAGAATTTTTATTCCATTCCACTTCTGGATTATCACAAAAAGTTGTTGCTCCGCTACTATATGCCTCATAACTCATCACCTCAGCAAAAGAACTACTTGCATAGGCAAGTACGAATATTGGGATACAGATGAGAGAGAGGGATTTGAACATAGAGAGGATTAGACGCTGCCGATACGATAGATGATCTCCTTCTCGACGAACTCACGTTCGCGACCGTACTTGAGCCGTGAGAGTTCACGCAGTGCGTTGCCGATGACGGGATCTCCCTTCTCGAGCCATGGGAGTGGGACATTCAGTGAGAATCCTGGAGTTGGCTGGCCATCGACAGAGAGCTTGATCGCTGCCTTGAACTTGTCCATATTGACGAAGTCCTGATCCGAGTAGACAGGAGCGAACTGCTTGCCCATCATCTCAGCATCTTCTGGTCCGATCTTGTACGTCATCATCGTTCCGACGTTACCGAAGATGGCATCCTTCAGGTTCAGGCTGGACTTCGTCAGGGCGTCAGACTTCTGCAGTTGGCCGAGATACTGGTGGGCGATCACGAGACCGAGGCGGTACTTACGAGCCTCAGAGAGGATGCTCTCGATCGAGTCGGTGACGTAGTTCTGGAACTCATCGATATAGAGGAAAAAATCCTTACGGTCAGCCGTAGCCATCTGTTGGCGCTTCATCGCTGCGATCTGGATCTTCGACACGAGGATGAGACCAAGGAGGTTGGAGTTGAGATCACCAAGGACACCCTTAGACAGACTCGCGAAGAGGATCTTCTCATTGTTCATGATATCGGCGATATCGAACGCACTCTTCGTCTGTCCGACGATATTGCGCATGAGAGTATTGGTGATGAACTGTCCGAACTTCGCAGCGAAGTATGGGATGATCTCTCCCTTCTCTCTATCGCCCATCTTGGCATAGGTATGATCCCACCAGGTGCGTACGATCGGATTCTTCAGTGTCGTTCTGCGTTCCCTCTGGAAGTTCTCGTCTGTGAAGAGTCGGATGAGGTCGGTGATAGCGCCCCCTGTCGGGCAGTCCATGAGAGTCAGACACCCATTGCGAAAATAATCCTGTATACGAGGACCGAATATCTCTCCACCAAATAACTTGATCATGATATTGGTTGCATCAGCGACGACCATCTGCTTCTCATCCTCACTATTGGCTTCCAACAGATTCAGTCCCATCGGCCTCGAGAGGTCTCCTGGATCGAAGTAGACGAGATCATCGGCACGTTCCCGCGGGATAAAAGGAAGCAAATCCTTCGCAAGGTCTCCATGCGGATCGAGGACCGCGATTCATCTTTTATTTTTCAGATCCTGTCTGGCCATGACCTGGAGGATCGATGACTTACCAGTACCCGTCTGACCGATCACGTAGAAGTGACGGAAACGGTCTTCATTCTTTACATAGATAGGCTTTGATTCGCCACGGAACACATTTTCTCCGATATAGAGACCCTCTTTTGCTATGTTCACAGGAGCCTTCACCACCTTGAACCGCTGCCAACGGATCTCTGGCTGCTTGTTATACTTGCTCGATGGGAAGTGGTAGAGTGTTGCGAGTTCCTCACTGTTGAGGACAGGAGCCTTCTGCCACCAAGCGAACTGACGGAATATATAGTGTTCGATGAGGAGTGAGAGGGATTTTCTTTTTACTGCCTTGAACTTGTTATATGTCGGAGACGTGAACTGTGAGAACGCAGAGATGATGTTCGCGAGTTCCGCCTCAGTGTTGTCCACATGGTTGCCTGTGGTGATGATGCGGATGGTAGCTCTATAGCCTGTCTTTTTGAGTTTCTCTTTCATGAGACCCTCTTCGTCCATCGGTTCATCATCGTTCTCAGTTGGACTCTCATCGTGCTTCAGGCTGTCCTCAGGACTCTCAGTGAAGATAGAGATCAGGCCACCGAGCCAGACGAGCGGGTTCCATGACATACCATGGTGTTTGTTATCTTTTTTCTCGCTCTTGCGGATGATCTTCTTGATGCGGTCTTGCCAGTCGTCGTCGACTGGACGGAGTAGTATCTGGATACTTGCACTCTCATCATGATCGAGCTTCCCGAGGGCGGAGAGTATCGCGTTCATACTGTCTGACTCGAGCTTCTGATAGGTACGGATCGGGAATTGTTCAGGCTTCTTCAGTTGCATGATCTCACCACGCACTACTGCCCGATTCTCGAATATGTTCACCTCTGGAGTCTCCTCGATCAGACTATCTGGATAGAAACCGATGATCTGCTTCTCCACGAGGAGCTTCGCATGACGAGGCACGACTATGTAGAAGTATATCTCCTCACCGTGCGCGACATACTCGAGAGAGAGATATTCCTGACCGAAGAGCCAACCGTGGACGGTACTGGCGTACAGAGACTTCAGACTCGCGAGGAGTTGTTCCATGATCGATATCTGCTCGCGGAAGTCTTTTACTGTTTCTTTTTTCTCATCACTGTCCGAGTCCTTGCGCGCGATGATCACACGGAGGAACACCATATCCAGAGAGCGCTTGAGTGCGATCTTGCGCCGAGCCCGTAGATAAAAAGCTCCCAAAAAGATAATGAGTGCGAACGTGATGAAGAGGATTTTTTCTACTGTCATAAGGTCGAGAGACTAGCTCTGGAGGATAAAGAATCGGAATATCGCATGGCTCGCCACGAGGACGATGAACCCGATGAAGACGTAGAGGATGGTTGATTTGGCTTTCTTGAGCTTCTCCTCGTCACCTGCTGAGATGAGGACGAGCCAGCCAGCATAGATGATGAGGATCACACAGACGAGCATCAGGAATCAGTTCACGTAGGTGATGATCTTGCCGATGATGCCGACCGTACCCGCGATGTTCTGGTTCGCGAGTTCGCAAGCACCACGATCAGCGAAAGTGGTGCCTACACATCCAGGAGATGGGACACCGTAGAGTGATCCGATGAGCACCTGAGGCAACTTCATGAGGAAAAACCCAACCAGCCCATAGATGATGGTCCTACGTCACTTCTTCATCTTGTCCTCGTCACCCGCGCCTCATACGATGATAAAAAATGCATAGATCACCATCAGGAGAAAGGCGAACGAAGCGAGCATCTGCAGTATTCCTACGATCGGTGCAAATATCCGCAGCCAGATCGTCCATCCGAGATTCCCATCGATACCTCACGCTGCATCCTTGAGTATGAGTGCACTCCATACCGAGAAGGCTATCTGCATAACGAATATTCCTACTGATACCCAGATGATACTATTGCGCCATTTTTTGACATTTTCTTCATCATTGGGTGAGAAGAGGAGCTTGATCACGGCGAGCACGAGGAATATCACCGCGAGGATGATCATGACATTCTTGATCTGGAACGCGATCACGATGAACGCTCCGATTACACCATCCTGGCCAGTTGCTCCAGGAGTGTAGAAGAACTCACTGATAGGTCCGATGAATTCTGCGAGCTGGGAGTTCTCGTTCGTCGAAGCTCCGACAGAGATATTCCTCACATTCGGATCACCTCAGATAGGGCTCGCTGCTTGCATGATCGGAGAGAAAAAAGCAAATGACAATATGAGAATAAGAATGCGTGTAATCATATATAAGAAAAGGTTGCTGGTAGTATATCGATAGTCTCAGAAAAAAGCAAATGTTTCGGGATTTCTGGAAAACTGCGAACATCTTTCCCTTGCCTTTCATACAAATTCTTATATCTTACTCTTAAGCTCTTAAGCTCTTAAACTCTCGTATGATTCGTATCTGATTCTTCGGTACTCCATCGCTCGCGGCTACCGTCCTCGCTGATCTCATCTGAGATACTCAGTTCGAGGTAGTGTTCGTCGTGACCAATCCTGACAAACCCTTCGGACGAGATCAGCTCATGAAGGCGAGTCCTGTGAAGGAGCTCGCCATAGTGAAGAGTATCCCAGTATTGCAACCGGTGAAGGTGCGTGGTAATAGTCAATTCCTCGATGAGATCCGGTCGTATGGGTGTGACTACTTCATCGTGGTGGCATATGGGAAGATCCTTCCGGTCGAGCTCCTCCAGATCCCACGGCAGATGTGTATCAACGTGCATGGATCTCTTCTTCCCGCGTATCGTGGAGCCTCGCCGATCCAGGCGGCGCTACTGCATGGTGAAAAAGAAACTGGAGTCACGATCATGCAGATGAGTGAGGGGATGGACGAGGGTGATATGCTGAAGTTACGTACTATACCAATCGATCCGACGGAGACCTCGGAGTCACTTTTTGCCAAGTTCGCCCTCGTATCCTGACCGACACTTATCCAGACGCTCCGCGAACTCGAACATGGTGGTATCACACCACTTCCGCAGGATGCGAGCCAGGCAACCTACTGCAAAAAAATCGAAAAAGAAGATGGTCTCGTCGACTGGTCCAAGAGTGCAGAAGAGATCTACCAGATGTGGCAGGCATATACACCATGGCCAGGAGTGTTCACATACTATGAAGGGAAGAGATTGCTATTGGAAAGAGTTTCTTTGCTCCGTCATTCTGACGAAGGAAGAATCCAGGTTCCAGAAAACAGAGACACTGGATCCTTCGTGCCTCAGGATGACGGAGACGTAGGACAGGTTATAAAACTCGAAGATGGACGTATCTGAGTTATTTGCGGTGAGTGAATATTGACAATAGAGCAAGTAAAGCTAGAATGAAAAAAATCACAAAATATAAAAGATTTTGTGAATGGGAATCAGAAGTTTATTTGAGTAACTTTATAATAGTATGAGTAAGTCTAATACGCCAGAGTCAGAAGATGCTTTTCTTACAATGGAATGAATGATGAATAATATGGCTGCTCCAATAGAGGCAATAGATAAATTCTTTTCGAATAAATATGTTAAAGTTGCACTAGTTTCAGGTGTAGTAACTTGATCTGTTACTCTGTTGCTTACTGGAAGCGGTAGTGCTTCTGAGATTGCCGCAGGACTAGGAGGAACCATATGAGGACTTGTTAGTGTGTATAGGGGCGCGAATAAACAACGTGACCCTAATAATGAACACTGTGAGATTGATGATGTTTTCCCATAATATATCTTCTGATTCTTGCCCTGGACCACTACCTGAGATTTTATTTTCGTAAATTGACTTATATAATATTTTCCATATAAGGAATTCATGAACACAGAAATAGATAACAAAAAATCATCTCAAGAAGGAGAAATTGCAGATACCACAGTGAAGCTACTTGTAGGAACTATGGGTCTTGCCTGATGAGTTTTTCTTATTGCTGAGCTGCAAGCTATGCAGATAATTGCCTGACTTTCCCTTACGGCTATCTCAGGAGGGTATATATACAAGAAAACTAAAAATAAAGAGTAAACATCATGAGGCTAGAAACAATACGACATCCACTTAGTGCCATAAATAAAAAATTCTTAAAACTATGAGGATATGCACAAAAGTATAACCCAAACCAAACTACAGCAATAGGTACCGCAGTTACACTTGCTGGAACATGAGCTTATGTTGCAGGTATTTTATCATGAAGTCCTGAGCTTTCGCTTCTAGGTATAGGATGATTCACGGTTGGTAGATATGCAGACCTACTTGATGGAGACCACGCAAGACTACTCAGGGAACAAGGGAGATGGAATACTAAATCAGGTGGAATACTTGATGCTGATATGGATAAGGCGTGAGTATTTCTCACGCTCGGAGCACTTATATATACCAATACGTTACCAGAAACACATAAATATCTTATCGGTATAGAGGTTGCTATTATGGCAGCTCTTGATACATGGTCGTACAGACTCAGAAGTCCAGATAGAGACTGGAGAAAAGTATGGAATAGTATTAAATCAGGTTCGTGGGATGAGAGTATAGATATCGCTGAAGTGCCAAGAGAATGAACAAAGAAGATAGATGCAAATGCATTTGGAAAAGCAAAAACACTATTGCAAACACTATGAATAACGGCCCTATGAGTTGGAGCACTTATAGATAATCCAGAGATGGCACATAATCTTCAAAAACTAGGACATCCGATATTTTTATGAGCAATTGGATTTGCATCAGCGAGTCTTGTGAGTAAACTTCACAAGAAGTAATCCTACACTATGCCTACTCTCTTCACTCGCATCATTAACCAAGAGATCCCATCATATCGGATCTATGAGGATGAGTATACGTACGTCTTCCTCAATATCTACCCACATACTCCAGGACATCTTCTGATAGTACCAAAGGTTGAGATCGATCACTTCGCTGATGTGCCTGAGCCGTATTACTCGGCAATGTTCCAAACCGCAAAGAAGCTCTCGCCAGCACTTCAGAAGGCTACGAACTGTGTGCGAGTCTGTACTATGTTCTCAGGATTTGACGTGGCACACTGTCACTATCATCTCGTGCCAGCGATGGGTGGTGCAGACATGGAATTCTCTCATGCGAGACCTGCGAGTGTCGAAGAGCTGACTGAGATGCAGGGGAAGATACTTGGATTTTTACAATAACATATGTTCAACATAGCACTCAACACATTCCGTGAGATCATCCGCAATAAGTTCTTCGGACTTATCGCGTTCCTCGGGATCATATTCATCCTCCTCTCTATGGTACTCGATACACTCGCACTCGGTGAGGCGAGGCGAGTCTTGTTTGATTTTTGATTGTCTTTCGTCGAGATCACTGGGTTCGTGATCGTACTCTTCCTCGGTGGTGGTATGATCGCACGAGAGATCGATGGACGCACGATCTATCTCATGCTATCGAAGCCGGTACGTCGTGGTATGATCATCCTCGGCAAGTTCACAGGGTTCTCGGCGGTTATCACACTGGTGCTCACAGTGGAGATGATGATACTTCTCGGTGTTCTTATGCTGAAGGGATTCGCTCCGGATGCTCTGTTTTTCTATGCGATCATCGGTATCTGGCTCAAGCTGGAGGCCCTCCTCGCTCTCATCCTCTTCTTCTCGACATGGGTATCTCCGACAGTTGCGATGTTCATGACGATCACCTCATATATCATAGGTCATAGTGGATATACCGTACTCGATTATGCGATCTCACAACAGAGCATGTTTTCTCAGGTATTTGCCCGCGTGCTCCTCGCCACCTTCCCGAATCTCGCCAGCCTGAATCTGAAGAACTATGTCGCCACAGATGCACCGATCGCGCTCTCATCGAGCTTCATGGCCTTCTGACTCGTAGGTCTCTATATCTTCTGTATCTTGTATCTCTCGGTCTATATCTTCGAGAGAAAAAGTTTTGATACGGTGTAAGGATTCATGTTCCATCTTTCTGTCATCCTCGCGGATGCGGGGATCCAGGTTCCCAGAGTCCATTCCCTTACTTTTTGCCAAAAAGTAACAAAAGCCTACCGAATCTTCCATGTCTCATTTTGCTATCTGTTCCCAGCTCTATTTCCTAAATTGCAAAAACTCGCTTCGTACCTCGCTCAAACAGTTCGCAATTTTACGGAAATATTCGCTGACAGATACTCAAAATTCAACATAACGGAAGAAGCAACTGATACAAAAAACTCACAAAAAGAAAGAAGCATAGAGATAAGTAATCAAAACATCCCCATATTTCAGGGGATTTTTATATACATTTTGTGTACAGACTACTTCATAAGAGAACGATAGTACTCGCGGATGATCGCCTTTTCGCGGAGCTTGCGGTGAGATGCATCACGTGTATGCGTCTGTGAAGCCTTGAGCTTGTTGGCTGTACGAGTCTGGAAAAATGCCTTCTTATAGCGAAGAATGAGCTTTTCGTTGGCCTCGCCTTCCTTTTTAATTGCGTAACAGATCATGAGAGTATGCGGATAGAAGATAAAAATTACAACGGGATTCTATAGAATCAGCATGAATTGTCAAACTTTTATTCATGAAAAAGTACATCAATAGTTGCATGGGGGCAGAATATCTGATACGCTGGACGAGTAATACCAATATATATATACCCAATATGCACACGGATCCGCTCTACGAATACGAACAAAAACTCATCTCAAGTTTCACCCGCCCATCACTGCTCACCCTCTTCTGGCGCGGTGCGAAGCTCCTCACTGTCTATCTCCTGCTCTCAGGGACGATATTCTCAGTGCTCCTCGGGATGCTCAACTTCTCAGCCTATAGCGCACGCCTCCTCGACTGGATAGACCCGAATCAGCTCGTCGCCCTGCAGGAAGATCTCACGAGTGCTATCGCTCGATCGAGCATCGATGCTCATGCAGACGCCACGGCAGCCGATATCCAACACATCGCTGAGTCGAGCGAGGTACTCACTGAGCGTGTCGCCACTATCGCTCCATGACTCGTCTATAGCCGTACATACGATCCAGATCGTCTCCTCTCTACTGTAGACACGGACTCAGCAGCACGTGCCACATTCGCTGTGACACCATACGAGAACCGTATCATCATCCCGAAGATCGGCAAGAACATCCCACTCGTCGATGTCGAACATGATGCAGGTACAAGCTATGGACAGATGCATGAGATATTCATGGAGGAACTGAAAAAGTGAGTCGTACGCTATCCAGGGACAGCGCGTCCTGGTGAAGTCGGGAACGCATTCATATTCGGCCATTCATCGAACTATCCATGGATCAAAAGCGAATACAATGATATATTCGCCCTCCTCGATAATCTCGCCACAGGAGATGAGATCATCATCTTCTATAACCAACAGAAGTACGTCTATCATATCACTGATCGTGCGACCGTGAAGCCAGGTGATGTGAAGACACTAGAGTCTCGCGATAAAACCAAAAAAGAACTCTCACTCATGACCTGCTGGCCTGTCGGTACCACTCTCGAACGCCTCATCATATTCGCAGAACTCGCCGAATAATCCTCTAATATCCATACTATGACTCTCACTACCCAGTTCATCTATGATATGAGCAATGTCACTCTCTACCGTCCCGAGATGCTCGATGTAGCCATCGCACTTATCGCTGGTGTGGTCATCCTCGCTCTGCTGCGATATGTGCTCTTCTATCATGCAGGATTCTTCATCGTGTGGCATGAGAGTCGTGTCATCGCATCCAAGAAGCATATCCTCTGAGATCTCATCCTCATGAAGGATATCCAGACCGAGATGGAAAAAGATCTCGAACAAGCCTCACTCAAGGCAACATTTCAGAATTAAGGAGAGCCTTTTCTTTTGCTTTTTTATATATTGTGCCTATACTCAGGGCACAATTTTTATTCTTTCCCCTATCTTATTTTGAAAACAGCACTCCAAGCCCGCCCAGGTACCGTAGTCCGTATCGGTAATGACCTCCTCCTCGTCGTGAAGCATGAGATGAAGCGTGGTGGTCGAGGAGCTACCAACGTCGCTATGCGTCTGAAGAACCTCATCCAAGGCAACACTAACGATCGTGTGATGGACTCAGAAGAGAAGCTCGAAGATGTCACTCTCGAACGCGCAAAGGCAGAGTTCCTCTACCAGTCTGGTGATACATTCGCCTTCATGAACCAGGATACCTACGAGACGGTCGAACTCCACGAAGATGATGTCGGTGACAACGCTCTCTATCTCAAGGAAGGACTCATGGTAGATCTCCAGACCTTCGAAGGCAAGTTCATCGGACTCATGCTCCCACTCCGTGTCACTCTCCTCGTCACTGAGGCTGAGCCATCAGTCGCTGGGAACACTGCCGATGGCAAGATCGACAAGCTCGTGAAGCTCGAAACTGGTCTCGAACTCCGAGTACCTGGATTCGTCAACCAAGATGAGTCTATCGTGATCAACACTGAAACTGGTGAATATCTCGAACGCGCGAAGTAGTATTATTCCAAAAATCCCCGAGTTAATCGGGGATTTTTTGTTTCCGTCATTGCGAGGTCGCGCCCCTTTGCGAAGCATTGGAAGTACCCTTGGGTGAAGCAATCTTGTTCCCGTCATTCTGAGGAACGAAGAATCCAGTGCCCCTGTCATTGCGAGGAACGAAGCAATCCAGGGCTCATTTTCCTCTGCTGTACTTTTGTAACCAAAAGTACCAAAAGTTCTTCTTTGGTTTGTTCGTTTTGTATTCTGTTCCCGACTTGTTTTCTAAAATTCCAAACTAAGAGACATTCGGAATTTTGACGAAAACTGCATCGACAGAATATCAAAATTCACAAAAAGAAGAAGCAAATAGAAACAACAGATACGCAAGAATTCAACATAACGGAAGAGGCAGTGGGTACTCAAAAACTCACAAAAAGAAGCAAAAAGTCTAAAATATCTTCACCCACATATCGTGGAAGTATACGTCATAGTCGGCTATTCCTGACTTGAACTGGGTGTATCATTTTTTGACTCTATCTTGCCCACGGTCCCACATATGATCGAGGTCACAGTAGCGCATACCGAGTGCGAGGGAGTCCGCGAACCACTGATCCATGAGTGCGATCCCGAGGTGATATGGTCGAGACGCCTCAGTGTAGAACGAAGTGAAGTACTCACTTGTAACACCCTCATCGATAAAAACTGCACCAGCAAGTACCACTCCGTCCACGCGTGCGAGATAGATGCGCAGCCGTGATACACTCTCTGCATCAGCAAAAACCCGTTCACACCACTCTATCAGATACGGTTGGTACGGATCACGCAGATGGAGTGTACGATATATCTCGAGGAACTCATACGAATCAGTACATCGTTCGATGCTGATAGTGCCTATTTCTTGGAGTTCAAGAATCTTGCGTCTGTGCGCACGTGCCTGTGGCGACCACTTGGTCCAGTACTCGGCTGTATCGAGCACCGAGAAGGCAGTCCGTGATGCATGGAGCATATTGATACACATGAATCGTGGGAGGCGGAACCAGCCTGCTGGCTTCTCAGTTTGCCTCATGGGTGCCCAGAATATCACCCCATGTTCGATGCCGAGCGCCCGGATATGATCGAGTGGATTGGCATCGACCTTCTCAGCGGCGATCGAGTAAAAAGGAAGTCCGAAAATACGAATCGCTCGAAAGAAGATATATCCCTCTCCCACACGATGCGTGACTCCCTTAAAATATTTTTTACAATACTCATAGAAAACCCGACTCCCAGTGCGGTAGTAGGTAAAATCAAGTGGGATGTCTTGGCGGAGGACGGTTTTCATAGATTATTCAAATATAGAGTTCCATCACTTGAGATAGTAGCGGCGGGAGAGTATCAGTAATACGAGGATTGCGTCCATGACGAGTATATATCACCAGAATATCATTGTCTCTATATTAGGAGCCTCAAGGGAAAGTATAATAAATAACTGACTCACTCAACTTATAAAATAAGCCCACGTGGTTTCGGTCCATGGGGACAGCCATCATTTTTTAAATAAGGGAAGCAGAGCAATAAAATCAACAACTATCGTCAAGAGCGCAGCATTCTGGAGATTCCTGAAGAATATAAGATAGAGAAGAGAGAGTAATGAGAGTATGAGACATCAGAGATCAAACCAATTCATCGATATCTTCTGTAGTTTCCATGTTCCGACTATGGCTTCTCATGCGAGAAAACCCCAGAGAATAATCGGAGCAATCATGGCTACGAATTGCTTATTCTCATAGAGAATATAGATGTTGATTGACACGAGTATGAGCCAGATTCACTTCGTGAATGGATGTGGTATTGTTCTTCATCGGATGATATCCCGCCAGAGGGGAACCATACCGACAATGAGCAAAAGGGTACTGATGAGTGCAAATATAAGTTCTTTTTGCATGGTTTACTTCTTAGGGAAGAGTCGATTGAGTGTATTCTCATTTTTTCTCCAGTTCTTATCTACCTTGACCCTGAGTCCGAGGAATACCTTCTTGCCGAAGATATCCTCCAGGATGACGCGAGACGATGTTCCGATATCTTGGATCTTCTTCCCTCACTTGCCGATGAGGATCGTCTTCTGTGAGTCGGTCTCCGTGTTGATATAGGCCTGTACTGAGAGCATCGTCTCACCGTTCTCGAGCGAGCCGATCTCGACATAACATGCGTATGGGATCTCTTCACCGAGTTCGGCGAAGAGCTGCTCGCGGATGACCTCCTGGACACGCAGATCCATAGACTGGTCGGTATACATATCCTCATCATAGAGATATGGTCCCTCTGGGAGATGACTTGCGATCGCAGAGAGCAGTTCAGCAAATCCTGTCCTGTTGATACTATCTACCTTCAGATCGACATCTCGACATGGGTATGACTTGCTCTGGAGATCCTGCTTGGTCTCGACTCGCAGTACTGGCTTCTGTGAGAATGAGAGTACCTCATCGATACGAGCGTCCTCTGCTCCGACAGGACGAGTTGGGTCGAGGAGGCGGACGATGACATCAGCCTCACGTAGACTCGCGAAGGCTTCAGAGTTGATACGAGTATTGATACTCGTGGCTTTCTGACTGCCGAACTGCTCAGTTCCATCGTGGTGGATTCCTGGCGTATCGAGGAATACGATCTGTATCTCCTGCTCTTCATCAGTGTAGATCCCTGGGATCGATCGTTGGGTCGTCTGGGGACGAGGGGAGATGGCACTCACACGTTCTCCGATGAGAGCATTGAGGAGGGTTGATTTTCCGGCATTGGGTCGGCCGACGATGGCGACGTATCAGACTTTAGGCATAGAGGAGGGTGGATATTTGGGAGATGCCTTTTTGAGTAGGCTTGAGATAAAATTGCTGGAAAATCTGACGCGTAATAAATGGAAAATGAGGATATGAGTTCTGCATAAAATGATCGATATACCTATGATAGAGATATATCTGATCATCGATCCAGTGTTGGATCGAGAGTGGATATTGCCTGATATCTTGGCAGAGGATTCTAGTATTATCATCTGCTGGTATGGGTTTCGCGAGTGGAACACTCATCGCCTCCTGTAGATCCGTGAGAGTGATGCTATATCTTGTCGCATCTTCAGCACTGATATTGACGATGCCATTTCAGAGATCTTCCATGAGGTCGTTGAGATTGTACTCAATTCTGCATGCTTTACCAATCGAATCCACTCGTGCGAGATCACGAGCTATATCATCGGATCCGAGATAGACGAGCATACCAGTTCCAGTTCAGACAACATCGAGATTATAGAAGTATTCTTCAAGTTCTTTTTGTATAGGGAAGCTAAGCGTACCAGATTTTCTATACTCTTGGATCCGGTTTGCATCGAACTGCATAGACTCGATGATCATGCGGAACGACTCTTGTATCTCTTTTTCTTTTCAGTTTTCTCTCGCTATCTTCCATGTTTCTAGGATAAGTATATCTTCTGCGGTTTCAGGAGTGACTCGTCCTGATAAGAGTGACTCGATGAAGTAAAAACGTTTCTGAGCATAGGATACGATATCAAGATTGATGAGGTCTGGAAAGTCACAATCAATTACGTCATCGATTCATCGACAGGATACATACTGATATACAAGTCATTTTCCTCTACTTTGAATCGTTTTTGGCAAGAACTGTAAAAAGCGAATGAGGAGCCTCATGGCGCGAATATATGAACCATATTTTGCCTTGTTTCTCCCCACTAGACCTGAGAAGTAGGTATCTAGTATTGCCTTAGGATCAGTGAACTCTTGCAGATGTGCGTAGGAGAGAGTGTTCATTATTCGTGTATTTTCATAGTATATGGGAACTCGATTTTCTCCTCTACGACTCTGAGCTCTGAGTCACATACTCAGCCGAGTGTAGTGAGAGCAGTGACGACTCACTCGACGAGTTCCTCGGGTCCAGAGGCTCAGGCAGTGACTCCGACAGATGAGCAGTTATCGAACCAATCTGGTACGATATCATCAGCACTATCGATGAGGTAGGCAGTCTTGCCAAGTGACTCGGCGACGTGCTGGAGCTTGGACGAGTTAGAGCTATTCGCGGATCCGACGACGAGTATGACGTCTGTCTGTTCGGCGAGTACCTTCACCGCGCGTTGACGGTTGGTTGTCGCGTAGCAGATGTCTCATGCCTTGGGCAATATGACGTCAGGAATCTTCTCTACTACAGCCTCGATGATGCGAGCAGTGTCATCGACAGAGAGTGTGGTCTGAGTGAGGATGATGTATTTTTTTTCTCACTCTTTGTATCTGTCATTTCGAGTTTGCGAGAAATCCTGCTCAGTATCTTTTAGAGCAAGATGTCTCCTATTGTCGACATGACAGAAACCCACTACATCAGCCACACTCTCGATCAAGGTAAAGTTCTCACTTCCCTCATCGATCACACCGAGGGCTTCTTGGTGTCACCTCTTGCCAATATAGAGGATATGATATCCCTTTCCGATCGCATCACGGGCTTCGCGGTGCACCTTCTCGACCAGTGGACAGGTGGCATCGATCCACCGCATACCGAGACTCCTCAGCTGCGCAAAATAACTCGGTCCAGTGCCGTGTGCTGATATCACGATGAGGCTTCCTGTAGGGATGTTTTCCAGAATGGGCTCAAATACAACTCCTCTCTTCTCGAACATGCGAACAACCCACGTGTTGTGGATGATCTCGTGGTTCACATAGATAGGCGGGGGATAGTTCGCGACGATCTCCATGAGCATCCCGACGGCGCGGTGGACTCATGCGCAGTATCCGCGCGGGTATGCAGTATAGATAGAGAAGCTCATAGATTATCCTTTGTTTTTTTCTTTCAGGCGTTTGCGGGCTTCGGCGACCTTTTTGCGGAGCAGTTCTGATGTCTTCACGGGGTTCTGGTAGATCTGGATATCGTTGCCGAAGGCGACCGTTGGCCCCTCTTTGCATCGGCCCTGACACAGACAAGACTCAACGGCGACATCGTCCCCATAACTATAAAATTCCCGATCTGCCTCGAGACGGGTGATGATGTATTTGCTATTGCGGTCGCTACAGCTGTGGCCTGTACAGACTCGGACGGTGATGAGTGACATGGGAGAGGAGATAGATTATAGGAGACAGGAGATAGGCTGACAACAGACAGCCAAGCACTATCAGTATTCTTTTACGAGATTATAGGGAAAACACACTATTTCGCAAAAGAAAAGGACGCACTCTTTTTCAAAAAAATCCTTGCATTTTCTATTTTTTCTCTATAATCCACTCATGCGCAAATCCAAATGTTTTGCATCAACACGATAACCCGAGAGAAGGTCTTTTACGACCTTCTTTTTAATTGTTGTTCCTGTCATTCTGAAGTATGAAGCAATCCAGTGTTTCTTCCGTACTTTTGTAACCAAAAGTACCAAAAGTTCTTCTTTGGTTTGTTCATTTTGTATTCTGTTCCCGACTCATTTTTGGAAATTCGAAAAACTCGCTTCGTACCTTGCTCAAACAGTTCCGAATTTCTCCAAAAATCTCATCGACAGAATATCAAAACTCACAAAAAGAAGAAGCAAATAGAAACAACAGATACGCGGGAATCCAACATAACGGAAGAAGCAATTGGTACCAAAACCCCCCATCAACTCTAACCCTATTGTATCATGAAACTAATCTTCGTCACAGGCTGAGTCCTCTCAGGTATCTGAAAAGGGATCGCCGCAGCATCGATCGGAGCACTCCTGAAGTGAGCTGGACTCGAAGTATTCTGTCAGAAGTTCGACGGATATCTCAATGTCGATCCAGGAACGATGAGCCCATTCCAGCACGGAGAGGTTTTTGTTACCAACGACGGAGCTGAGACGGATCTCGATATCGGACACTATGAGCGATTCCTCGACACGGATATGAATAAGTTCTCTTCTTTTACCAGTGGGCGTCTCTACGAAGAGATCATCGCGAAGGAACGCAAGGGTGACTATCTCGGCGGAACTGTCCAGATCGTCCCACACCTCACTGACCTCGTGAAGGAAAAAATCCGACAGGGATATGAGACCTCTGGCGCTGATGTGTCGATCATCGAGATCGGTGGAACGGTCGGAGACATGGAGAATGAGTACCTCCTCGAGACGGCTCGCCAACTCCAACATGATCTCGGTCATGAGAATGTATCGTTCGTCCATGTAGCGCTCCTCCCATATCTCGGAGCATCGAAGGAACTCAAGAGTAAGCCTATCCAACACTCGATCCGTACGCTCATGAGCTATGGTATATCGCCAGACTTCCTCATCGTGCGTGCCGATGCGCCTATCCCTGCCGAGATGATGGACAAGATCGCATCGAGTTCAGGAGTCAAGCGCGAACATACGATCGGAGCACCCACTCTCGACTCGATCTACCGTGTACCACTCTCGTTCCATGCTGAGCATGTAGGGGAGAAGATCCTCGCCAACCTGCGTATGACACCTCGCACGATCGACATGTCGAAGTGGGAAGCATTCCTCGCCAATATCGATGCATCGACAGAGGTCCTGCGTGTGGCGATGGTCGGGAAGTATGTCGGACTCGAAGATGCCTACTACTCACTCAACGAGTGACTCAAGTGTGCAGGTTTTGCGCATCAGAAGAAGGTCCGACTCGAATTCGTCGAAGCAGAAGAGATCGAGAAGGAGTGAACCAAACTCCTCGATGGATTTGATGGGATCTGTATCCCTGGAGGATTCGGAACTCGTGGAACAGAGGGGATGATCGCCACGGCTCGATATGCGAGAGAGAAGAGTGTCCCATATCTCGGAGTCTGTCTCGGCTCTCAGATCATGGCGATCGAATACGCTCGCAACGTCCTCGGTATCACCGATGCATCGAGCGAAGAGTTCACGCCAGAAGGCACACACAATATCATCCATATCATGGATCATCAGAAGGAACTCACCACCAAGTGAGGTAATATGCGCCTCGGTGCCTATCCATGTGTGATCCGTCCTGGGACACTGGCGGAGAAGACGTATGGTGCAGCAGAAGTCATGGAGCGCCATCGTCACCGGTTCGAGTTCGATCCTGTCTATCGTGAGCAGATGGAGTCCGCTGGATTCATCGTGTCAGCGACATCGCCAGATGGGACACTCGCTGAGATCGTCGAGCTGCGAGATCATCCATATATGATCGCCACACAGGCACATCCAGAACTCGCCTCTCGTCCGACCCATCCACATCCTCTCTTCATGGGATTCGTGAGTGCGATGATCGCGAATAAAAATAGGTAATATCTCTACAAATGACGATGCCACTAATAATGAAAGGGCAATGGATACATACTACTATTAGTTCTTGATGCCGACAGTTCCAGATTTGATACTCCCCCTGATGCCTCGAGTAGCTCTTGGATAGGGTTGCTCTCTGAGGAATGATGCTACGTGTACTATATTATTACCAGCTACCTCTATCATCGATTTGGTTGGCTCCTTGTTGAACAGCTTCGTCAATTGCTCTTCACTCTTTCATTCTGCATCGCCCAACCACGAGATAGAGCTCCCAGGTGGGATCGTCATACC
The DNA here is from genome assembly GCA_031407385.1 of Candidatus Altimarinota bacterium. Classification (GTDB taxonomy): domain Bacteria; phylum Patescibacteriota; class Gracilibacteria; order BD1-5; family UBA2023; genus JABFSX01. The sequence goes on from JANOIH010000021.1 coordinate 75,916, forward strand.
ATTGTATGTGATAAAACTCAACAGATTGCCCGTTATATGTTGAGCCCCATCCTCTGCACCAGTGACTACAAGACTAGCAATTTTGTTGGCAAGTGGCGAAGTGCCCGTTTCGAGTAATGAGTCATTCAGAGTATCCATACGCTCGACAACTCGCTGCATGAGAGATGAGTGGAGTCCCCACCAGATCGGTGTCGCGAATATGATGATATCAGCTGCGAGTATTTTTTTGAGTATTTTTGGCCATTCATCACCTTTGCCCATATTTTCCTTGATTCCAGGTTTGATATCATAGTCGATGAGGCGTATTATCTCGCTGTGTATATCTGATCTACCCAATTTTTCTATTAGTAGTTTTGCGAGTACCGCTGTGTGTGATAGCTCATTTTTTGGCTTCAGTGTTGCGAGCAATACTACAGCCGTCAGAGGTTTTATTGTATTCTTTCTTGAGGATTCTTCTTGGTTTATTTTTTTCATAGAGAGCAAATTAATACAAATAATCTCGTATATTATATGTCTTTTGATCGATGAAACAAATAAAAAATGCTCGGATATTTGACGGAGTATTTTTCTGATCATCCATATATGATCCCCACACAGGCATATCCAGAACTCGCCTCTCGTCCGACCCATCCACATCAACTCTTCATGGGATTCGTGAGTGCTATGGCGAAGTAGGTACAAGCTATAAAAAGAAAAGTCCCACCGATGAGGTGGGATTATTTAACTGATTGTAGTTCATAAGAATCAGAGACAACTTTTAATTTACGATCTTTCATATATTCTAACTTTGCTTTATTATCAGCCCTTCTTAACTGGATTGGAAGCCTAATATTTAATGATTCAAAGAAGGTATCACTTTGAATTTCTGTTGTATCATTAAGTGGAAAAAGTCAATGAATTCTGTTCCAATCTTCCAGAGAGATATTTGGTGCCAACTGGAATTTATAAGTACCATTTGAGAATTCTAAATCTCAAAGATATGTGTGGCCATGTAAAAGTTGAAATTTCATATTCTTAAAGTAATTCTAATAAAATCTGTTGTCTGAAATGTAGTGATTGCAGTAGTAATTCTTTTCTTTCTCGTGAGTACTCTATTGCTTCTCTATTCTCATTTTCTTCAATCTTATCCTCTGGCATTTTAAAGATAACCTCTGCCATGTCAAGTAAAGTAAGTGTGCCAATTGCTTGAATTGATTTTTTGAGATACTTTTTCCATTCAGAATTTTGTATTTGATATCTGATAGTTTCGAAAATATTGGTCGGACTACCATTATCAGCAGTTATCAGACTATAAGAATATCATAGTACATATTTCTCACGGAAAGTTCATAAAGATTTAAGATGTTTATGGACTTCTTCTTCGGAAAGTTCAAAAAGCCCTGCACTTCAGTTATCGAAAAGTGGAGTAAATTTCACTGAATCGAGAAGTTCAGCTTTTGGATCCAGGATCATTTGATTCGAACGAAATACTTCATTTTCTAGAATTCACCAATTCTCAAGGTGTCTATCCATATTACCAATGAGAGCATCAAACACTATCATATCAGAATATCATTGTAATAGGTTTTCATGTAATTTTGCAAATCCGTATGTTCTAGATATAGAATCATAAACCTCACGCATAGAAACAGCATCTCTCGGATTTTTTCAAACTACACGGTGTCCATATTTTATATCAAAACCAACAGGGAAGGCATGGTCACTAAAAGCAACAAGGGGTTTTAATGAAGGCTGGGAACTCATCACTTGCAACTTTTCTAGCAATGATTCTGGAATAATTTTAATTCGAGCTATCTGTACGGGTATATAGTTTGGATTTTTTGCAACAATCTTAGTACCTAGAATTGATGCAAATGCTTCGACCCATATTTCTCTCGGATTTTTGGTGTAAGATTTTAGGAAAAATGTATGATAATTTTTTACATTTTTCAACATTAATCGTGGACGCGATCATCCACTCACTTCATCGTCAACTAGACGATAATCATCAACCTTAAGGACAGTCAGTAAATATTTTTTCATATAAGAGATGTATTATCTTTTAGAAAGAGAAATCTCCCACCATTATAGTGGGAGATTATGTTTATCCAAATTTATCCATTCTTCTGACTTCCGTTTTTCTTACGGTCAGTCTCTGTGAGCCACTTCTTGCGGAGGCGGAGGGACTTCGGAGTCACCTCCACGTACTCATCGTCACCGATATAGTCGAGACAGTCCTCGAGAGTCATCTGGCGGATCGGAGTGAGGCGGATGGCCTCATCAGTTCCAGAGGCTCGCATATTCGTCAGCTGCTTGTTCTTGGTTGGGTTGACCACGAGATCAGATCCCTTGAGGTGCTCACCGATGATCATACCTTCGTAGATCTCGACAGCTGGCTCGACGAGGATCGGTCCGCGATCCTGGAGGTTGAAGAGGGAGAATGCCATAGTCATACCACCACAGGCTGAGATCATAGATCCGACAGATCGCTTCTCGATACTTCCCTTGTAGTCCTCATAGTGATCGAACGATGAGTAGATGATACCCTCACCCTTGGTCTCGATGACGAATCGTGAACGGAACCCGAGGAGACCTCGTGTTGGGACATCGAACTCCATACTCGTGACACCGTTGACGGTATTCATGTTCTTGCATATTCCCTTACGCTTCCCGAGCATCTCGAATACTGTTCCAGATGCGCTCTCTGGCACCCACATCACAACTGACTCGATCGGTTCTTGTTTCTTCCCATCTACCATGTGGAAGATGACTTGTGGAGCACCGACCTGCAGCTCGAATCCTTCACGACGCATCGTCTCGACGAGGACTGAGAGGTGGAGTTCTCCACGACCCGATACCTTGTATGAGTTCCCGTCTGATCCGTCGAAGTCGATCTTGAGTCCTACGTTCATCTCTGTTTCCTTCTCGAGACGATCTCGGATCTGGCGTGATGTGACGAATTTTCATTCTTTACCCGCGAATGGAGAATCATTTACCATGAATTCCATAGTAAGTGTTGGCTCATCGACGGTGATAGGAGGCATCGCGACACACTCTGGATCAGCACAAACCGTCTCACCTACATAGATATCAGGGATACCTGCGATCGTGATGATATCTCCAGCAACTCCCTCTGCGACTTCCATCTTTTTGAGACCGAGAGAGGTGAGTACCTTCGAGATCTTACCAGTTCGGCGAGTTCCATCGTTGGCGATGATCGTGACTGCTTGTCCAACCTTTGCGGCTCCATCGACGACACGACCGATACCCATACGACCGACATAGTTGTCATACGCGAGGTTGGCGATCTGCATCTTCAGAGGCTTGGCGCTATCATTGGCTGCGACCTCGACTTGCTCGATGATTGTGTCGAAGAGAGCTGAGATATCCGTTGCCTCATCAGACATATTCCGCTTGGCGATACCGTCACGAGCGATCGCGTAGACGATACGACCGTCAGTGATGTTGAGTTGCTCGTCTGTGGCACCGAGTTGGACAAAGAGGTCAAAGAGCATATCGACAACTGCCTCAGGCTGAGCTGTTGGCTTGTCGATCTTGTTGATGACGATGATCGGCTTGAGACCGAGTTCGAGAGCCTTCTTGAGTACGAACTTCGTCTGTGGCATAGGACCCTCGTACGCATCGACGACGAGACATACTGAGTCCACCATACGGAGTACTCGCTCGACCTCAGAACCGAAGTCCGCATGTCCTGGAGTATCTACGATATTGATCTTGTAGTCACCGTATTGGACGGCTGTATTCTTGGCATAGATGGTGATACCACGCTCCTTCTCCTGATCGTTGGAGTCCATGATCGTTGTACCGACATCTTCGTTCTCACGGAACGTGTTGGTCTGCTTGAGGAGGGCATCGACGAGGGTAGTCTTACCGTGGTCGACGTGGGCGATGATCGCTACATTGATGAACTTCTGCTGTGACATAGGGAATATGGGAGAAAAAATAGAAAAATGAGCCCACTGAGGGCTAGATTTGCGGGGATTATACTAAAAAATGGCAAAATGCAAGTTTTTGTGAAAAGAAAGTTGACGAGTGAGAATTATGATGAAAAAAGAGTTGACAAAGGATAGGCAATCCGCCACCCTCAAGTGCAACACTTGAGGGTTTTTTGTGCCCCGTTGTGTATAGTAGTTATTTGAGAGTATACTAAATTGGTCTGGTAGTGCAAGGATATGTATCGAAAGTATGAAAGAATGAGTTATTTTCTTTC
>JANOIH010000028.1:0-2948 GCA_031407385.1 Candidatus Altimarinota bacterium
GCTCAAAAGAAGCACATTTAGGGCATTTTTTTTAGCATAATATTCGAGGATAATAAATAGGGAACTTCCATCCTACTCTTTTGGCTTCACAGAGCAAAAAATAGTGTGCAAACAGCACACTATTTTTTCTATTTACCCTAATTTTTGGATATTTTAATTGATGATCCCGCTTCACACAACTATATCCCCGTCATAGACGACACATATCTGTCCACTCGTGATCGCACGTTGGGGAATTGTAAATTGTAAATTGTAAATTGTAAATTGCTCTTCTTTTTTTGTTCCTGAATTCACCATTCACCATTCATCATTCACCATTACTTCTTGGTCTTCTTGTCGATATCGTATCTTCGCCCCGTATTTTTGTCCCTCTTCTGGTACAGCGCCGATCCAGTCGGTGAGGGTACATGATGCAGAAAATAGAGCAAGATCTGTCTCAGTCCCGACAGTGACAGTATTGGCCACGACATCGCGTGCCACGACAAAGAGTGCTGGTCCGCCGCCGACCTTGATTCACCTTCTCTGTCCTATAGTATAGCTGAATGCTCCCTCATGTTCACCGAGAATATTGCCCTGCGTATCTATGATATTGCCTGGTTTTTTCTCGATCTTCTTCTCGAGGAAGTCCTTCATCGATACCTTGCCGATGAAGCAGAGTCCCTGAGAATCTTTTCGTTCTGCGTTTGGGAGTCAGGCTTTTCTTGCTATATCTCGAACCTCTGACTTCAGGAGTCCTCCGATCGGGAATATCGCATGAGAGAGTTGGAACGGTGAGAGTCGAGAGAGGAAGTAGGACTGATCTTTGAGATGGTCGAGTCACTTGAGAAGTATTCACTCCTCGATTCTCGCATAGTGTCCCGTCGCGATACCATCGAACCCGAGCGAGAGCGACTCTTCGAGGAAGAGATCGAACTTCACGAGATTATTACAGAAGACGTCAGGATTGGGCGTCCGTCCTCGCGCATACTCAGTGTAGATATAGTCGACGATCCGCTTTTCGTATTCTTCTCGATAGTCGAACGTGAAGAACGGGAGATTCAAGTATTCAGCAACTTTTTTCCCTTCTTCAAGGTCGATGAGTGTCGGACAGTTGGGATTCTCTGCATCGAGATAGTTGATCATGAACCCGCACGATACCTCATACCCCGCATCCCGTAGGAGCCAAGCAGAGACCGCCGAATCTACACCTCATGAGAGTCATACCAATATTTTTTTCATTATTGTCATGAGTGGTTATCCCCAACTCGTTCCATAAAAAGCTCTTCGAGCGGGGTTTTGAGATCCTTCACCTGCATATGCTCGACAATATGTCCCTTCGCGATGATCGCGAAACTATCACAGATCGCCTCGACATCCGAGAGGATATGCGTATTGAAAAATAGAGTTTTTCCTGCAGCCTTGAGTTCCAACATGAGATCCTTCACCATCTTGCGACCGACAGGATCGAGTCCACTCATCGGCTCATCGAGCAGTATCACCTCAGGATCATGCAGTATCGCCTGTGCGAGTCCGATACGCTGGAGCATCCCTTTTGAGTAGGTATTGAGTCGCTTATCGCGTGCTGCTATGAGTCCGACTTTTTCGAGGACTTCAGTTTTTCTCTTCTCTAGAACGGTTGGGGACATATCATAGAACTTCCCGTTGAACTCGAGGAACTCATCCCCAGTGAGGTACTTGTAGAGATAGGTATTCTCCGGCATGAATCCGATCCGCTTCTGTACGCTGATATCTGTCGGTGACTTGCCGAAGAGGAGTACCCCTCCTATTGTTGCCTTCAGTATGCCAAGGACTGCCTTCATGGTCGTCGTCTTGCCTGCGCCGTTGGGCCCGAGGAAGCCAAAAACTTCTCCCTCATATATGGAGAGATTGATATTATGGAGAACTTCTGTTTTACCGAGAGTCTTACTGAGTCCTGAGATAGTGATGATGGGGAGAGTTGATGTTGTCATAGTTTTATATATCCTTCGTGATCTGGATACGGATCTCGCTGATCTTGTATCCTGCAGGGATATTTTTCACAGCTACATTATCCATCGAGAAGTCGCAGAATATGCCAGTCTTCTCGTCCACGATATGTGCATGCGTCTCATCGTTGCACTCGTAGTAGGTCTTGCCGTTGATCCCAGGAAAACGTCTCAGTATCCCTTGCTCAGCCATACACTCGATGTTGCGATAGACGGTAGCTCGACCGATCTGGGGCTCCTTGATCCTAACCTCGTCGAAGATATCATCGGCTGAGAGATGACGACAGGTACAGGTATCACAGATGATATCACGGTATTGGTGGGTGCGCATGAGCGCATTATGGTAAAAATCAAGCAAATTGCAATAGTTTGGTAGGAAAACTATTCATTCCTAAATTTATTCTTCGTATAAGAGTCAGTTGCATAACCCACAGAGTGTACTCAGGTGGCAATACTAGCAATCGTACTTTTCTTGATTGAGAGCTTCCCCATTGTTTTGGTTGGAATATATCAAAATTGCCTTAGAAGAGCAAATAAACCTGTGGATAAAAATAGAATTTTTACGCCAGATTTTCATCGAGCGTAGGCATCGCCATTAGTTATGTTATCTCATAACTCTATGATGGCATTTACCAAGTCTTTTACACTGACCTGACGCAAGGCTATATGAAGTTGATCTCTGAATTCTTGATTTTTATAGTATAGTTCAACTATCGCGGGAAGTTCAAGGAGTCCATCCGTGAGTCCAAATAGAAAATTCTGTATAGTAGTATTTTGTGATTTTTCTGGAGAAATTCAGAATGCCATCATTATATTATCACGACAATACTTGGTTCATTCAATATCACCTTTTAATCCATCTGTCTAAATCCACCCCCTCTGGGGGTGGACCCACATAGGCTCTGCCACTGTAACCGTTGACTCGAAAAAAGGTTATGATATCCTAGACTTTGCAAAAAGACCCTAGAACTTACATCATAACCT
>JANOIH010000029.1:0-7970 GCA_031407385.1 Candidatus Altimarinota bacterium
GCTCAAAAGAAGCACATTTAGGGCATTTTTTTTAGCATAATATTCGAGGATAATAAATAGGGAACTTCCATCCTACTCTTTTGGCTTCACAGAGCAAAAAATAGTGTGCAAACAGCACACTATTTTTTCTATTTACCCTAAAAAGAAGGATATAAAGAAAAGCTCTATCTATCAACTCTGGAAAGAATGACTCAAAGATGATGGAATATTACCAGATAATAAAATGCAGCGTCATCGTCTTATGTCTGAAGTATGGCGTTTCTATAAGTGAAAAATCAATGATCAGACTGAAGAAAACGGGTGGAATGAACATACCACTAGAGCAGAACTGCTTGATATAATGAGAAACTCTGAGTCTCAATTTCAAGTGTCTGCCAGGATTATTAATGGCGATGATAAACTCAGTGCAGAGGAGAAAACACAGAAAATTCAAAAGAAATGACAAGAATTCCTTGCTTCTCTCCAACTTCTCCTTCTATCAAAAGAAAACCTAATCGTAAAATTTGCTGATAAGATACATAATCTCACAGATATAGAGTATACCAAGAAAGAATCTAAGAAGGATCCAGAACTGATGGAGAGAAAAAAGATAAGCATCCTCAAAACTACTGAAATATATGAGTTTTTACTTGAGTTTTATCAGTTAGGAAATTGGAAAATTCCATTTGAAACAGCAAAGAATAAATCTCTCACAGCAGGAGTACTCGACGCTACCCCAGTCGTAACCCTTCCCGTTTCCTAATTCCCATGCCTGCGAGGCTCGTATTGATATTATTCAGGAGGATCTCACGGTGGATCTTGAGCTCTGCGTTTGCTACTGGCTTGCCCGTATTGATGACGATATTCTTATCGGTGAGTTTTACGCTCTTGATATACGCGAATAGTTCCTCTCGCCCGAGTTCGGCGAGAGTTTTCTTGACTGCGTTCCAGGCGAGTGCCGTCTCGATATCGCGAGACTTGTCATAGTAGTCTGGATTGCGAGCGCGCTCGGCGAGGTTGATGAGTTCGAGTTTTGGCATATTATATTCTTTGTTCAGTCCCTTTTGTCATCTCGTAGAGATCCCTTTTTCCTCCACTTATGCGAAAGAAAGAATCAATATCTCTTAAGATGAGTTTGAAAGGGATTCCTCCGTTTCACTGCGGAATGACAAAAAAAGGAACCCAGAAACAGACACAACTATTTTTGTCTCACTATCTTCACGATCTCGCGACCTACAGTTTGACTCTCACGGCGGTAGAGGAGACTTCCTTTGCGTGTGTTGAGTCCCATGTCTCCTGGGAGGAGTGAGTCCGTCATGAACCCGTTCTTCTCGATCACGTCATAGATCTCGGTGAAGTATGAGTAGCTGTCATGCATGTTCCAGAATGGGAAACTCATCACGATCGTCCCGCTATATCCAGCCCGCTGGAGTCCTGCGAAGAACGCATCGTACATGTGTGCGAGCTTGCGGCGCTCGGACTGGACTCGGTCGAGGGTGATGTCGCGTGGACTCATGACCTCACCGAGGTATCCCTCAGATATGATCGTCGCATCTGGTGGTACGCTCTGCTTCGCAAAAGCCTGAGTCACTTCACGTGCATCGAGAGGGAATATGCGAGTGACGAGCCGAGTGAAGTCCTTCGCTGGAGTACCACCGACCGCACGTATACGCTCTTGCCAGACGAGCTCCGTCTTCACGAACTCAGCCATACTCTCCTCGCTCGCGCGTACCATCTCATGTGAGAGATCACTTCCCGAGATATCGAGCACTCCCATGTTCGCGGCTTCGATGAGAGTCGTCCCGAGTCCGCAGAACGGATCATAGATACTTGTACGTTCACCACCAGCTATGTTGATCATCATCTGTACGAGCTTCGGTGGCATCATCCCCACGATCATATCGCGAGACTTCCCAGTATCACGGTTCGCGTATGAGTCGATGTCCTGACAGGCAAGTGTATATCCCAGGTAGACGATATCACCGAGATTGATCAGGTTCCATTCCATACCAGTTTTGGAGAGCTTATCCTTTTTGAAGCTTGCAGCATTGATATTGCGATTTTCGGTATTGGCGAGACGCACGGAGTAGTTTTTCTCTTGGAGGGTTTTCTTGATACGTAGTCCGATATCTGAGAGTCGGAACTCCATCCCATATGCACCGAGTGCAAAAGACACCTTCCCCTCGCGGTGACGCGCCTCTATCTCTGCGATCACATCCGTCGGGAATGTCGCAGGTGTCGTCTCTGCCGTGATATGGATCATGCGGATCTGTCCTCCGAGTGTGAGGAACTTCTTTTGCAGCTGCTCATCTGAGTATCCCACGATCTGGAATACAGCGAGCTCGTCAGTGTGTGACTGGTATGCATCCGCACCGAAGACCGCGAACAGCTCAGCAAGCGAGAGCTTCCACTCGCGCCCGAGGGTGAATACGTAGAGAGATGTGGATTGGTTTTTCATGTTGTGCAGTATAGAGAAAACATGAATAATAGCAAAAATAAATCTTTTGCCTTTTTCCACTTTTTTCCTATAATCCGTGCCGTTATTTGGACGGATTTTTTGTTTCAAATTCATACTTTATCTGTAATTATTACACTATGCAATCAACAGTAACTCGCAAGAACGCGTATACCCTCTCGATCAACATCAAAGAATCTGGTGCCGAACTCGCCAAGGCTCGCAAGCACGTCCTCGATGAGATCCGTACCAAGGGTAAGGTCAAGGGATTCAAGGCTGGATCAGATATCCCTGAGCACGTCATCGTCCGTGAATACGGAGAGGAGACAATCACTCAGCAGGCACTCGACCACGTCGTGAACCACATCTATCCGAAGGTTCTGAAGAAGGAAAACATCATCCCAGTTGCAGCAGGCAATATCACCGAAGTGAAGAGTACTGATCCGATCGAGCTCACTCTCGAAGTAGAGGTATTCCCTGAGATCGAGATCGACGAGAAAAAACTCGACAAGATCCGTGTCAAGCGTACTCCAGTCTCAGTCGATAAAAAAGAAGTCGATGCAGAGATCGATGCGATCAAGGCACGATTCACTCACTTCCACGATGCTGGTGCTCACACTGAGGACGGTGCAGATACATCTCACCTCTCAGTCGAGAAGGGAGACCGTGTGACGATCACGGCACAAGGTTATGATAAGAAAGACGGAGAAGCGATCAAGGAGACCTATGTTCCAAGTTATCCACTCGTTATCGGATCAGGGAATTTTATCCCTGGATTCGAAGAGGCGATCCTCGGTGCCAAGGCAGGTGAGGAGGTCGGATTCCCGATCACCTTCCCAGCGGACTACCACAGTGAGGAGTTCAAGAACAAAAAAGTCTACTTCACAGCGACTGTCGAGAAGATCGAGAAGCCACACACTCCAGAGTTCGATGAAGAATTCATCGAGAAGCTCCGTGGTGTCAAGACAGATATGAAGGGACTGCGCGCTATCCTCGAGAAGGAGATCATAGACAAGAAGGAAGGTGAGTCTCGTAACAAGGACGAAGATACTCTCATGAAGGAGATCCTCGCGGTTTCGACTTTTGAAGTTGGACCTTCACTCATCCAGAATGAGATCGATCAGATATTCCGTGAACATGCAGGAAACCTCGAACAACAGGGACTCAACATCAAGATGTACCTCGAACACGTAAAGAAGAGCGAAGAAGCATACAAGGACGAAGTCGTCAAGCCAGAAGCAGAACGCCGTCTGAAGGCAGAACTCATCCTCCGCAAGATCCGCGAGATGAAGGGAACTGAGGCAACAGAAGATGAAGTAAAAGCTGAAGTCGAGAAGGTCATAGCGCAGTATGGTTCTCCAGAAGTTGTCGATCGTCTCCGTGCCAAGCTCGTGGCAGGAGATACGTACTATGAGGATATCAAGAGTCGTGTCACATACCGCAAGGTAGTCGACATGTTCTGGGCATAAGTAGTTAATAATAAAATCCCTCTGAGTTGGAGGGATTTTTAAAATTACAAAAACTTGCTTAATTTTATAATATAGTTACTATTAATAAAATAATTTTACATCTATGATAGAAACATACTTAGGCTACGCTTCTTATGTTCGAAAGGCAAAACTACTTTCTCATGCTTCAGAGATTCTTGATTCTTATGATGGACTTCTTTATGTTTCATCTGAAGGTTCTGAAATACGAGGTGAACAGATATGAATTTTGAGTGAAGTTGTTCATAATCTACTGATAAATCCGAATTACAAGTCAGGATTAGGGAATTTACTCCAATCCCCTAATCTTACAGATGAACAGAGAAAGAATGTAGAGATTTCATTAAGGAAAATTCTTGAAAAAGAAAATCTTCCTGCGGATTTTGTGAGAGAATTTGCTGAAGCAAAAACATCATCAGTACAGGCATATTATGACGCCCGATGAAAGTCAGATTTTTCTGTGTTTCTTCCTCATCTTCAAAAGATGATTGATTTTTCTCGTAAATATGCACAATTTCGTTCAGTAAATGGAACCTTGTATGAGTCACTTTTAGATGATTTTGATAAGTGACTTACAGAATCTGATTTAAATTTATTCTTTGAACAAATTAAAGAGAAGCTTCTTCCTATCGTAAAACTCCTTCATGGGCAAAAGAATCTATCAAGCCCACTTGTATTGCCTCATGAAAAATTAAGAAGTCCAGAGGTTATTCAATTTTTTCGTAAAAGGCTTCAGGAGATGTGATTTGATTTGGAAAAAGGAAGTATTACAGAATCCCCCGCTTCTTTTATGCTAGATGGAAATCCTATGGATGTGCGTGTATGCTATAAAAACAATTGAGCATTAGTATCAATGATTGGTTCAATTACACACGAAGGTTGACATGGTATCTATGAACAAGCATTTTCAGTTGATGATATTGGTTTGCCAAAATGAGAACCTGCAAGTTTTTCCATTCATGAATCACAATCTCGTTTATACGAGAATCATGTTGGTTTTTCAGAAGAATATTTCTTAGACCATATTTTTCCTCAACTTCAAGTTCTTTTTCCAGATGAACTGGTTAATATAAAAGGTCATGATTTTTATAGAATGGAAAATGCTGTAAATAAAGCTCCAAAACGATTGGATGCAGACGAGGTGACGTACCATATACATATATTGATCCGATATGAAATCGAAAGAGATCTTATAAATTGACTTATAAAAACTGAAGATTTACCAAGTGTTTGGGAACAGAAACATAAAGAATATCTGGGTATAGATGTTCAAAATGATGCAGAAGGTATTCTGCAAGATATTCATTGGGCAGATGGTAGTTTCTGATATTTTCCAACATATTCCCTTGGTACTATATATGCAAATCAACTTTTTCTTGCAATAGAAAGAGATTTTCCTAATGTAAGAGAGGAAATGAAACAAGGTGAACTTGGAGTTATAAAAGAATGGCTAAATAAAAATGTCCATGCTCATGGAAGTTTTCTCAGTTCTAAAGAAATCATGCTTCAAGCAACATGAAAACATATTGATGTTGATGGATATGTTAATTACGTAAAAGCTAAATATGGCAAAATATATTGAATAAATTGGGAATCTATATGATTATAGATTTTTCTAAATGTATAGGAAAGCATCTTTATCCCTTCCTATACCAGAATCTACACTCTTCAGCTCCGTTGAGGAGTTTTTTGTTCGTGAGCATATTCTTCCCGATGTCATAACTCGTGATGAATCCTCCTGTTCAGGCTTCGATTTCTTTTTTGAGCTTGTCATAGATGGATGGGAGATCCACACCCTGGAGACGGTTGCCATATGGAGGATTGCTCACGAGAGTAGCGAGAGCGTTAGCGTCTTGGTGGAGATAATCAGACACTGAGAACTCGATATCATCACTCACTCAGGCGCGTTCGGCATTTTTCTTAGCAATACGGACCATCTCAGGGTCGATATCAGATGCGTATATCTTGTACTTGCCACTTGGATAGGACTGGGTAGATGCTCGTGTGCGCACAGTCGCGAGGAGCTCTCTGTCATGACATGGGAGTGACTCGATACGGAAGTGTCGGGCGAGTCCTGGAGCGATGTTGCGAGCGATCATAGCGGCCTCGATCGCGATCGTCCCACTTCCGCAGAACGGATCGATGAGAGGTGAGCTATACTTCCAGTTGGCGAATGCCACGAGCGCTGCAGCGAGATTTTCCTTGATCGGTGCTTCGCCTGCCTCTGTCCGGTATCCACGCTTGTGCAGAGGATCACCCGTGATATCTAGGAGGATGTGCGTGATATCGTCTATGATGAGGATGAGGATATGGACCTCGACACCACTCGTCGTGTTCGGTGTGTTCATAGTGGCGAAGATAGACTTCTGAGAGATACTCTGGATGCTCGGAACTGATGTCAGTGCTGAGCGGGTCGATGACGCCTCGACGACGATATACTCGCGTCCTGTGAGATAGCTGTTCCACTCGATCCCTTCACAGAGGGCATAGAGACTATCGAAATCGGTGACACGCTTCTCGGCGAGTGAGAGATAGACTCGGTTCGAGAATCGACTCCATACGAGGAGCTCGTACATATTCGAGAGTGTCCCAGCACACTTCACGAGGCGATCCTGTGCGCGGATATCGGTGAGATGGAGGCGTTCGCACTCTCGCTTCACGAGCGACTCGACTCCAGACTGACAGGTGATGAGGAATTGTTGATTATTGTTCATGCGGAGAGTATAGGAAAAAAGCCAAAAAGAGCAAAGAATATTATGAAATAAAAAATAAAATTGGAAAATATAGATTTTGTGGTATAGTATTAACCATGAATACTAACAAGTCGCCACATAATATACAAGAGAAATCAAAGTTCGAATTTACAAGATGACATGCGGTTCTTGCAGCGGTTATAGCAACAGCAGCCATGATCAGCACTCAGTGTGATAAAAAGAAACCACCAGTACCACAGACACTTTTGCCATTGACTCATAGTATTAAAGTCAATCCTGAAGATCTCGTCAGAACTATGGTACAAAGAGACTTAGCTCTTCGATATCTAACAATGTACAGAGAGGGATCTCGTTCCACAACACCTGATCGTTATTCTATCACTTGTGATGACTGAAAGGTAAAAATTGAGATACCATGAAGTTCCGCTTATTTCATATTTGAAGAGAATGGTAATGTCCTGGAGATATATAACATCAGATTCTGAGATATCACTGCGCATATGAATAAGATCTAAATAGGGATAATGCATGATAATTTAAAAAATAAAAGAGAAATCCGTAAAAGTTATGAATCATATAGATCAATACTCACAACATAAAAAAACTCTCTGGTTTTTCTGACTCGATCGTTATATCGATGAAGGGGCTAAAAAATTTGTAGAATTATGAGCGTCATCGCCTACGCGCTGACAGATACGTGTCAATGCTATTTTAAAACGCATGGAACAGGAAGAAGGATGAGTATATCCATATCTGACTACTCGATTACGAGAGAATATCGCACTAGAGGTACTTCGAGTATTCCTTGGTCCTACGGATTCTAACTTGAGCAGCATTGTAGGAGATGTATATCATCATGTTGATGCCATCAGTACAGTTGATATCCATCAAGTGGCAATTGAGTTTGTAGAGAATACCCATGAAGTTACGTCTAAATTGTCAAAAACTAATAATTGATACAGGACAACCGAAACATGAGTTGATCTTCCACTATTGGTATATCATATAAATGGCGAATTTATTAGTAGAATACTAGAAAGATTCGAAAAATACTTAAACAATAGCCCCACTTTCTGATATCAAGCTCTTGTTGCTAGACTGCAGTTTATGATAAAAGAAATGATCTATAAAGATAAGTTGCCAAAACATATAACATCGATGCATATGATAGATCAAAATTGACTCTTACAGACCCTTAATCCATCTGTCTAAATCCACCCCCTCTGGGGGTGGACCCACATAGGCTCTGCCACTGTAACCGTTGACTCGAAAAAAGGTTATGATATCCTAGACTTTGCAAAAAGACCCTAGAACTTACATCATAACCTTTTTTCA
>JANOIH010000030.1:0-10561 GCA_031407385.1 Candidatus Altimarinota bacterium
GCTCAAAAGAAGCACATTTAGGGCATTTTTTTTAGCATAATATTCGAGGATAATAAATAGGGAACTTCCATCCTACTCTTTTGGCTTCACAGAGCAAAAAATAGTGTGCAAACAGCACACTATTTTTTCTATTTACCCAAAGAAAAGCTAATAAAAATCCTCTCCCGAGTATTCGGGAGAGGATTTTTTTAGTGAGTGAATATCTTCATGGCTCGCAGCTTCGCATCAACAGTTGACTCGATCTCGAGGCGATCCCTGAGGAATATATTGCCCTTCTGCGCGAGGATAGAGAGGACGAGCTTGTCGTTGTACTCGAGACGGTTGGTGAAGTCTTCGAGAGTCATGATGGCGTACTTTACCTTCTTCCCGAAGAAGGTCTTCTCGAGGAAGTTGTTGAACTCGATCTTGTCCAGTTCCCCGATGATGAATATATCGACGATGTTGTTCGTAGTCTCGTTGCGGAAGTCGAGGATCCCCTGAGAGATCGTGACGAGGTCGAGAGTCTTGCGACCCTTGAAGAAGTTCTTGATCGGCCCCATGACGTCGTACGCCTTCAGGAACATCTCACGGAGTTCGTTGTATATAGGACAGGTATGGTCCATCTGGTAATATTTTTTCTTATTCTGCTCGTATGACTTCAGTATCCCGAGTGCCTCGAGGTTCATGAGTTCTCGGCGGACAGCGTTGATCTGCTCGTCGACATCACGACAGAGCTCTCGGATAAAGAATCCCGTATGAGAACGAGAGACGACATCTTCGATGACGAGTTTTTCGAGAAGTTTGACGCGCGAACGCGAACCGAAGAGTTTGACGAGATCCAAAGTGTGGAAGAAAAAGTGACTTAACCGCAAGTATATGGGAAAGATAAGGAATTGCAAGAATTTTCCTCGACTTTTTTGTCTATTTTTCTATACTACGCGTCATGTCACAACTCAACCCCCAACAACAAGTCGCCGTCGATACGATCCACGGGCCACTCCTCATCAACGCAGGAGCATGATCTGGCAAAACCCATACCATCACCGAACGCGTCGTGAAGATGATCCACTCCGATGGTATCGAGCCACGTTCTATATTCTGTGTGACGTTCACCAACAAGGCAGCCCGTGAGATGCGCGAGCGTATCGCGAAGAAGCTCGGGATCGACCCGAACGGGATCAATCCATTCCGCGAACACCGACTCCCGATGGTCGGGACATTCCACTCGACGGCGGCATTTTTCCTCCGCATGTTCATCGAGTATCTCGGTTATGGCAAGGACTTCGTCATATATGATGCGGATGACTGTCTGCGTCTCGTGAAGGAGATCATGAAGGGGAAGAACATCGATGACAAGGAATTCAACCCGCGCGCGATCCAGGGTATGATCTCAGGTGCCAAGTGAGAGTGACTCACGCCTGCAGACTACTCAGCGAGTGTGGACTCATATATCAAGAGTGTCGTACTCGAAGTCTACAAAGAATACAATGGTCGACTGAAGGTTGCGAATGCACTTGATTTTGATGATCTGCTCTTATTTTTTCGCCAAGTGCTCGATGTACCTGAGGTACTCGAGTACTTCCATAATCGCTTCCAGTACTTCATGGTCGATGAGTATCAGGATACCAATCTCCTCCAGTATGAGATCGTGCGGATCCTTGCCTCCAAGACGCGCAACCTCTGTGTCGTCGGAGATGATTGGCAAGGGATCTACTCATGGCGTGGGGCCAATATCGAGAACATCCTCTCGTTCAAAAAAGACTATCCAGAAGCAGTCGTCATCAATCTGGAAGAGAACTACCGCTCGACAAAAGTCATCATCGATGCTGCGAACGCCGTGATCAAAAACAACTCCAATCAGATGAAGAAGACGCTTTTTACCTCCAATCCTGTAGGAGAAAAAATCATCATCCTCGAGTGAGTCGATGAGAAGCATGAAGCTGATATGATCACGAACGTGATACGAGACTCTTTCTCTGATACAGATGCGGGAGCAAAAACCTACTCCGACTTCGCTGTCCTCTATCGTACCAACGGCCAATCCCGTCTCATAGAAGAATCCCTAATCAGGAAGAATATCCCCTACAAGGTCTTCGGTGGGATGAAGTTCTACGAACGCAGAGAGATCAAAGACATACTTGCATATATTCGCGTTATATTCAATCCACTCGATACGATGAGTCTGAAGCGTATCGTGAACGTACCAGGACGCAAGATCGGAGAGAAGTCTCTGGAGAACTTCCTCGACGTCCTCAGTCGTGAGAGTCTCGATGTGGCGAGCTTCTCGGAGAATGAGTTCCTCATCAACTCACTCTCTGGTATCGGTGCGAAGGGTATCCAGAGCTTCACCATGATATATCGGACACTCCGTGAAGAGAGTCAGGCCAAGTCCGTCGCAGAGCTCATGCAGTCTGTGATCCGCAGGACAGCGTACGACGAGTATCTGAAGAGTGAATACACCGAGGACGAATACGAAGGCAAACTCGAGAATCTCGATGAGTTCCTCAATATGGCATCACGCTATGATGGGATACTCTACCCTGAGAATATAGCGACGTTCCTCGAGGATATCGCCCTTATCACCGATCAGGATCGAGACCAATGAGACAGACAGAAGGAAGATCTCGGATTCGTCTCACTCATGACGATCCATCTCTCGAAGTGACTGGAGTATCCTCAGGTATTCATCGCGGGAGCTGAGGAGGGGATATTCCCACACTCACGCTCGCTCGTCGATGGGAGTGCACTGGAGGAGGAACGCCGACTCATGTATGTCGCGATCACTCGTGCGAAGACCGATCTCTATATCTCTCGTGCTCATGAGCGGTATACATTCGGGAATTATTCGGCGAATCCGAAGAGCCGATTCATCAAGGAGATCCCAGAAGAATATCTCCATACAGAGAGCAATCGTGGCACTGCACAGAGCATATTCGGCGGTGGAGCTGGCGGTTTCTCATCACTTGGCAATATGTTCGGCACTCCTTCTTCTCGGGGGAGCTCTCCGATCGCCACTCCGACCAAGGGACTGATCTCAGGGAAAAAGAACTCCGCATCCAACTTCGCAGTCGGGGACAGGGTCAAGCATCCACAATACGGTATCGGAACCATCGTCATGAAAACCGACGCCATCGCCGATATCGCCTTCCCAGGTATGTGAGTCAAGAAGATGAATATCGAGATTGCACCAGTGGAGAAAGTTTAGCTACCCCACCTCACGCTTCGCATAGAGAGACTCCCCATAGCGATATCGGGCGTATAGAACTCGATAGCATCATCAGCTGTGCTCGCACCCATGAGAGGGAAGAGAGGAAGGAGGTGATCATAGCTCGGATGCGCGAGACGCGATATATCTCACCACGATCTGAATTCCAGGAGACTCTCCCACTCGGGAGAGTCTTTGCCTGCTGTGAGTCATGTGGCAATCCGAGCATCGAACTCAGTTGCCCATGGATGGATATGTTGCCCAGACCAGTCTATAGCTCCGAGATTATGGACGATATTGCCACTTCCGATGATGAGTATCCCACTCTCGCGAAGTATCGCAAGAGACTCACCGAGCTCTACGAGTTCACGTGCAGATGCACGATAGTCCAGACTCATCGTGATGACTGGCACATCGGCACTCGGGAAGAGATGGATAAGAGTCGACCACACTCCATGATCGAATCCACGAGTAGGATCTGGGGTTATTTTTGGTTGTTTCTGTCATTTCGAGTGCAGCGATAGCGGAACCGATCCCGCTCAGCGGGACTGCTCATCTTTCCCGAGCAAGATGTCTCATGCTTCGACATGACGGAAACTACCTACAATATCGATGATCTCCTCTGCGATCTCACGACTTCCTGGTGCATCGTAGCGTACCCGATAGAGCTCAGGAGGGAATCCACCCATATCATAGATCATATCTGGATGATCATTCGTCGAGATACGCGTCTCGTGTTCTGTAATCCAGTGCGCTGAGAATAGGAGTATCGCCCTCGGTCTCTCGAGAGTTGCTCATAGCTGTTTCCATGACTCTGTGTACTGGTTCTGTTCTATGGCGTTCATTGGGCTACCGTGACCGATGAAGAGGAGTGGGGTTTTGGTTGTCATATATGATCACTATATAGCGGAAGCGCGAGAAATCAACAGGAGTTCTATAAGAGACTGAGATATTATCTGTAATTCGAATGTTTCTTTTTTTGTCATCTCGTAGAGATCCCTTTCAAACTCATCTTATGAGAATTTAATAATCTTTTACTCATAAACGCAGTAAAAAGGGATTCCTCCGTTTCACTCGGAATGACAAAAGGTTAATCTCTACACAGCATCAATTCTGTAAATATATCTAATTAAGGTTGGGGAATCAAAGTCCAAACATATATACCTACAAAAATCCACACCACAGCAATCATAGGAATCCATATACGAAAACTCCTCTTCCCAGCCTTGTGATACATCGGCCACTGCATCCCCAGCCAGATACCTCCTACTCCTCAGAGGATCGCAAGTAGAAAGAGGGTACGTTCACTCACACGCCACCACTGATATATCGACTTCAGCTTGTCGATGGACATGATGGCGTACGCAAGGAGATTGAGGATGAGGAAATATAAAATAAGAAATTGCATGAAGATAATAAAGATAATATAATAAAGTATATAAAAAACTCAAAAAATATCGATATTTTTTGAGTTTTTTATATAAAATGCTACACTTACTTTATGCCACTGGAAAAAATATCTACATCATCACCACGAGCACGGAAAGAATATTCAATTTCGTTCTCAATTGTTGGCAAAAAATGAAAAAAAGTAGAAATTGTACTGAATTGAGAAAGAGCAAGAAAATATAGAGAAGCTATCGCCTATATGGAGAATGATACTAATGCAAGAACTATTTGGGAAAAACTAGGGGAAAATACTAGAAAACACATCGCAAGTCTCATTTGAAGAGCAGTAAGTAAAGGAGAAGACTGTCAGATATATATGCTCTATGGTGCTATTGAAAACATGAGAAATTCATGAGAAGATATTTTAAAAATCAATTCACTTTGAACCCTATATACAAAATCATCTCAACTTAATAATGAAAGGGATAATCAAAAACAAAGAATAAAGTATTACAATGATAGTATCTCATATTTTTCTTGATTATTGAAAGAAAAAACTGTGACAGAAAGAGAAAACTTTCTTAGGAGCCTCTCTGACACAATAAAAAATAATAAAGGATCAAACCTTTCTATGATTATTCATAGGATGTTACAAGAAATATGAATTCCGATTCCAAAAGATACAAAAGATCAGTATCTAGTATTTGGTGATACATTTTTCCGTGGATTTGATACGAGTAAACCAACTACATATATTTGAGAATTCAAACTAGATTACTTGCATTGCATGATTTTTTCACTCAATAATAAATTAGAAATGCAGAAAGAATCAAAGATACTCGAGCACTGTGTTTGAAACTCAGATTTTTACCTTAAAAAGGTCGAGCAATGACTTATTAAGATATTTTCACTACGAACACCTGATGGCATACCAAAATGGACAATAGAATATGATATCGCTAATGGTATAATACGCCAATTTCGTGGTCAAAGTAATAAACAAGCTACCATATCTCAAGAAGATAAAGAACTAGTAGCATGCACCTTAACTACATTAAGAAGATCATGATATGCCATAAATAAAATCTCTGAAAAATTTAGTTACTGTCTTGTATGGAACCCTATGCTGCAAGAATATACATCATCTAGTCCCCAAGAACTTAAAGATATTTGTCTCCAAGATCAATCTCCTCATGTATTAAAGGGTTGGCTAAAATTAGATAAAGATGAGACATTAGTAAACATAAATCGACTATCAGGAATACCATGACTTACTCTGAATATGACTCATGTAGCAAAGGATATAAAAAATAACATCGCTCTTATTAAATGAAATTTAATCGACTATTCAAGAGTTGTATCTTATGAGAACCTATTGGAAGTCGGGGGATATATAAATTGTGAAGAGATATCTCGAGCAAGCTGACTAATAGTCCTTAAGAAAATTGGAGGAAGTACCTATTTTACAAAACTTACCAGAGCGGAGAGAAAATTAATTCCAGCACTTTGGAATAGACACAAAAGACCTTAGTTTTGGTTCTTTGTTTTTGTCTGTTCGATCCTAAGGAGACTACTCTTCCACTTCTCAGTCTCATGTCCGCCCATTCTCACGATCTCTATATCTGGAAATAGCTCATGGATCTTGGATTCAGGTACCCGCTGATCATAGCCAAAAGCCAAAAGATCAGGAGAGAGCGCACGGATAGGGGCGAATATGTCTGTCTCATCACCGAGGATCACGTGCGCATCAGGAAAGGCAAACTGGACTGACTGAAGCCTGGATATCTCATCATGTACGGGATCTCGTCACTTGCCAGCAAATACCCGATGATCCCGAGCGATCACGACCGTCATTTTCTGTGCGAATTTTTGCGCCTCAGACAAGTAGAATTCATGCCCAGGATGGAATATATCAAATGTACCGAAACACATCACATGGTCAAATTGCTCGTCTGTATGCGGTTCTCTGGTATATATACCGTGAGTATCGGCTTCCTGATGCGGAGAATCGGCGAATGACATAATCCAAAAAGAAGTCAAATAGAGGCCTAAAGCGCTCTGTGAATACAAAAGGTGAACAATTTACAAAAAACTTTTGACAACATATAGTGGAAAGAGTAGAGTGTATCACACAATATCTTGTATATCTATGTGATACCTCGTCTCATCTTTTCATCAGAATTTCGGCCAATAGTCTACTGATAAAGTAGATATTTCCAACAGGGAATTGGTCGATTTTTTTGTTTCCCTTTTATCTATTACCTCACTTCGTATGCCTCTCACTCAGATCCGCAAGCGTAACGGCGAACTTGTTACTTTTGACCGTACACGTATCGAAGAAGCGATCCTCGCTGCAGCAGTCGCTGTCGGGGAATCGGATAAGTCGTTTGTCCCTGTAGTGACAGACTTCATCTTGAAGGATATCGACCATGTGTATGGTGAGATTTTTATCAACCGCGTACCCTCTGTCGAGGATATCGGGGATATCGTCGAGCGCAATCTGATGAAGTTCAACAAGTTCGAGACTGCCAAGCAGTATATCATCTACCGGGCAGACAGACAAGAGGAGCGTGTAGAGGCACAGGAGAAGCTGATCAAAAAGTTCGAAAAGAACACCATGAAAGTCACGAAAGCAGACGGTCGCAAGGAAGACTTCGATATCAGCAAGATCGAGAAGATGTACAAGCACGCGGTGAAGGGATATGAGAAGGATTGTACATTTGATGCGATGATGGAAGCGTTCAAAAAGAATATCGTCGAAGATATCAAGACGACTGATATCGCGAAGCTCCTCGTGAAGACGTGTATCGATCTCGTAAGTGTAGAGAATATCTCATGGGAACATGTTGCGGGACGATTAGCACTTTTTGACCTGTACAAAAAAGCCGGGAAGAACCGCAAGATCACCCAGAAGGAGATCTATACACCAGATGCGTTTGTCTCACTTTTTGACACGTATATCACGGAGAAGCTCTACTTCGAGGACTTCTGGAAGTACTATAGCAAGGCTGACATCCAGAAGGCAGGGGAGTACCTCCACCAGCATGGAACGGCTCGTGATATGGAGTATGGATACACGACGATCCTCTCTCTGTCCAAGCGCTATCTGAACAATCCGAACAAGTTCGTCCGTGAGCTCCCACAGGAGATGTATATGGGTGTCGCGCTCTTCCTCGCGATCCCTGAGAAGGATGAGAACCGCCTCGCCTTCGCTATGAAGATCTACGATCAGTGTTCGACTCAGCGTATCTCGCTCCCGACACCAACCCTCATCAACGCTCGTACCAACTGGCATCAGCTGACGAGTTGCTTCAAGCTCAATATCGGAGACGATCTCAGATCGATCTACCACGGTATCGAGGACATCGCTCAGATCTCGAAGTACGGAGGAGGAGTCGGAGTCTATCTCGGACATATCCGCGCACAGGGAGCCGCTATCCGCGGGATAAAAGGAGCTGCCGGAGGTGTGAATCCATGGGTCAAGGTGATCAACGACACCGCTGTGGCCGTGAACCAACTCGGTGCACGTCTCGGGGCCGTCTCTGTCACTCTCGACATCTGGCATCGCGATATCTACGACTTCCTTGAGTTACAAACTGAGTCAGGTGATATCCGAGCCAAGGCGTTCGACGTATTCCCAGCAGTTTCTATCCCAGACCTCTTCATGCGTCGCGTAGAGGAGGACGGAGAGTGGTCACTGTTCGATCCATACGAAGTGAGTAAAAAATACGGAAAGTGTATCGAAGATAGCTTCTGTGAAGAATTCGAGACGTTCTACACGACACTCGAGGCAGATACGACACTGGATATGAAGAAGACGATCAAGGCCAAGGATCTCTTCAAAGCCTTCCTCAAGACTACCGTCGAGACAGGTATGCCATACGTATTCTACCGAGATACCGTCAACCGCACCAATCCGAACAAGCACGCTGGTAAGATCTACTCGACTCAGCTGTGTACTGAGATCTGTCAGAACTCATCTCCTGCGAAGTTCATCGAAGAGGTCGTCGAAGACGGCAAGATCGTCATCCGCTACGAGCCAGGTGAGACCGTCACGTGCAACCTCGCCTCGATCAATGTCGCCAAGGTCAACGATGAGAAGACGATCGCCGAATCTATGGACGTCATCTGCCGACTCCTCGATAACGTCGTCACGATCACCAAGTTCCCGATCAAGGCTGCCGAACTCACCGCGATGAAGTACCGCTCGATCGGTATCGGATACCTCGGTCTCGCCGAGTACCTTGCGACTCGCTCTATGGCCTACGACTCTCCTGAGGCTCGCACTGACGTAGATAAGCTCTTCGAACTGTATACGTACTACACGTACCGAGCATCTGTCGATATCGCCCGCGAACGTGGCGCGTATCCGCTCTTCCCAGGTAGTGAGCACTCGAAGGGAATCGTCCTCGGCAAGACAGCAGCTATGCTCACCACTGAGACACACAACGCTCACCTCGACTGGACAGCGCTCCTCGCAGATATGCAGACGACTGGTTGCCGATTCGGTTGGCACTCTGCTCCAGCACCGAACACCTCGACTGCAGGTATCGTCGGTACGACAGCAGCGCTCCTCCCTATCTATAAGAAGTACTTCGTCGAAACCAATCTCTCATCTCCTACGATCCGTATCGCACCAAAGCTCAATGCTGAGAACTTCTGGTACTACAAGGAATACGTGACTATGGATATGAACGATGTGATCGATATGATCTCTGTCATCTACAAGTGGATCGACCAGTCGATCTCGTTCGAGTGGATGATCGATCCTGCGAAGGTCTCTCCTCGTGAGCTCTACAGCTACTACGTGAAGAGCTGGAAGCAAGGGATCAAGACGGTCTACTATGTCCGATCACTCTCGAGTGAGGTAGGGAAGGAGGGGTGTGTGAGTTGTTCAGGATAATAGTTATAAAAGGGCTCCGATATATTCGGAGTCCTTTTGGGAATTTAATTGATAACAAAAGATACAAATGCTTAAATGACTTATTGAACCATTTGTTGAAATATACAATTCATTGAGATCAAATAAATCTGAAGGAATCCTATGAATATGGCTCATAGTATGTTGAACAATAATTACAGTGATATATTTCTGAGGTAATGATGATTTACAATTAAATCTAGTTGGCGATGCCATGTGATGAATCTTTGGAACACTTATTTCAACAATAGTTCTTATATTTGTAATAGAAAGTTACAACTTACAGAAAAAAGAGCTTGAAGAAACTAGGAAGGTCCTAGAATGACAAGAAGGAGCAATGAATGAACAGAGATTCCAGGATAATTTTTTTCGACTCATTGAATTATTTAATTCACATAGAAGAAGGACAGCATATAAAAGAATCTATGAATCCACTCTTGAAAGATTTTCATTTGAAGATATTGTGCCAAAACTATTAGATTGAATCGGAGAGGCGATATTAGGCTCTAGTACCTTTCCGTGAAGTGACTTTACTAGAGTTAATGATGCGCAAGACACGTGAAAATCTAACAACAAAGATCACATGGTAGATACCTACAGACATATGATGACACGTCCAGACTGAAAAACTACACAGAGTTTAGTATTGCAATATATGCAATTCATTAGCCAAATGCATAGATTAGTGGAAGCATCCCAACTTAATCAGGAACGCAAATCTGATTTTAAGCAGATTCTGGAATCGATGCTTTCTTGAGAAGAGAAAAATCTAATCTCAATTCATATGCAATCAGGCCTATCTCCGATTATTATAAAGTAACTATTCGTTCTTCAGATTTCCTAATCCTGAAAGTATAGGATTGCAAATCCTATCCAACACAGTCTCCCACCCCCTTCACCCGAGGTGGGATTTTTATTTGACATATTTAAGTAACTATCCACCCCCAAAGGGGGTGGCTTTAGCAAAAAGACCCTAGAAGGGTCTACGACTATTGAGATGGAGAGGACAGAAGAAGTAAGTATGGTTTGTTAGAAGTTGAGATCTGTTTGGTTTCAATCGGATAGTT
>JANOIH010000039.1:0-5610 GCA_031407385.1 Candidatus Altimarinota bacterium
TGCTCATATAGACAACGCTCTCTCAGATATGTTCCAGTTCCATCAACTGAATATCCCAGATATTGCTCGATCGAGCAATCAGTTAGAGTGATATTTCTGAGTATTTGCAGAAGAATGAATCAAAGAACATAAGTGACTCAGTCCAAAGAGATTAGAGTCATTTATAGCACTTTGGATCACTTTTAGGAACCAAAAGTAGCACACTATTTTTTCTATTTACCCATTAATTTTAATAATATATAATATATTTATTAATAACCTATACTACTATGTGAATGCAAGCAATGCGCGACTTGAATGCAGGAAAGTTGCCTCAAAGTTTTCAAATTTCTAAAGACTTATCAGTTGCAGTCAATACTGAAGATATTGCAGGTGCGTTAGGAATACTCAAGGGCGTAGAACTATCAGATCTTGCAGGTTCATCTCCTGAACTTTTAAAGAAAACTCATGAACTGCAATGACTAGTATGACTACTTGCAGTTTTACAGAAATAGGACATCTAAATTACCTCAGATCCTGGAAGGGACTGCACTATTCTCTCAAAAACTTCCTCTTCACTTCCGTTCGCATCTATGCGTACGAATCTATTTTTCATGATATCTAACTTCTCACACTTATCATACCCACGTACGATAGACTCAAAAAATCCCTTATCCATAGACTCCCACTTGTCTCAGAGAGAATCAGAGGTACGAGAGAGTGCAGTGTCGATATCGATATCCATATAGAGTACGATATCTGGGAGTATGCCTCGGATAGCCTCCTCATTCACTGCGAGGACAGTATCGACCCCGAGTCACTGTGCCTCACCCTGATAGGCACATGAGGAGAGGAAGCATCGATCAGATATCACGATATATCCTGCATCGAGCGCTGGCTTCACGATAGTATGCAGTGTCTGAGAACGAGCAGCCGTATAGAGATACGCGTTCGTGAGAGGGTGCATCGACTCCCCTTCCCACTCCTTTCCTTGGGCGAGATGACGGATATCCTCAGCGATCGGAGTTGAACCTGGTTCACGGACATGTATGACACTGCCTCATCCCCTAACCTCTTCTCCTTCTCCTAAGGGGAACTTCGAAGCTCCCTCTCCTTTAGGAGAGGGTTGGGGTGAGAAGAAATACTCCACCAACCTTCTGACTTGTGTAGTTTTGCCTGACCCGACGATGCCCTCGAATACTATATACATAGCGGTACTATACGTAACTAGGAGAGAAATACAATAGAAAGAATACCTGAGAATATGATAAGTGCACCGACGAATCTCCTCCAGAGATTCTTCTCCTGGAAGAACCAACCACCTATGATCACTGCAAAAAGTGATGAAGCAGACTTGAACGCTGTCGTATATGGTGCTATGATCTCTGACACCACATACATCTGAGAGAGATAGACTATAGCATGGAGAGATACTATGACGAAGAGTATCTTCCGGTATTTTCAGATACGCGATATCAGCGTATCTCTTTCTCTATAGAGGTCGGGGAGACTCATGATGAGCATGATGAGATTCATAGAGAGTACCCATATCCAGATAGAGCTCTGAGCTATACCCATACGATCAAGTGTCACTGTGAATGAATAAAATACTGTAGCGATCAGGAACATTCGAGATCATGGATTGTTCCAGAGAGCCTGTATAGGTGCGAGGAAGTGGGTATGCGACTTCTCGAGCGCGAGAAAGTATGTGCCACAGAAGATGAGTACGATGCCGATCCCTCAGCCGAGACTCACTGACTCTCAGAGGAGGAGGACACTGGAGAATATGACGAACACACTGACGAGTCACTTCATCGGGGCGATGACAGAGATATCTCCGAGCGAGAGTGCTGAGAAGTTAAAATACTTCCCAAAATAGTAAAATATACCTCCTCCTAAAGCAATCCACAAAAATGATATATCGAGGTGAGCCGGCACTCCATCACGTATCACAAACGGGGCACTCAGAAGGATCATAACTATTGCAGTGATGCCAGTGAGTATATTTGGACTGAGATCTTTGAGTGACTTCTTGATCGTGATATCTTTGAACGCGTTCAGAAAAGTTAGAGTCAGGAACGCATAGAGAAAAATCGACATAGATATTTGGTGGGATTAGTTCTCCTCGTTATCACGTCCCACCATTCCTCCTACCATCGCCATAACAGCCTTGATCGGTGGATGTGGATCGTAGTCCTCGAGTATGATATGATGGAAGTCGAGATCATCGATCGATGTGAGACTTGGATCTATGCGCACATGTGGGAACGGACGTGGGTCGCGAGTGGATTGTTCTCTCATCTGATCGAAGTGCGTCTCGTAGACATGCACATCCCCGAACGTATGGATAAAACCTCCTGGCTCTACACCAAGCAGATGCGCGAATATATAGACGAGGAGCGAGTATGAGGCGGTATTAAAAGGAACTCCGAGAAAGAGATCTGCCGTGCGCTGATAGAGTTGACCATAGAGCTTACCATCCTTGATCGAGTACTGAGAGAATCCATGACAGATGGGGAACTTGGATGCTTCTTCTGGCTTCGCCATAGAGTAGAGATACTCAGGATTCCAGGCTGTCAGACAACAGTTACGAGCATATGGATCTTCTTTCAACTCCTTCAGTATCCATGCGACCTGATCGATCGTACGACTTGGATCCTTGGTCGGCCAGCGTCTCCATGCCTCAGAGTAGATCTTCGGGAGTTCGCCATGCGCCTTCGCGAAGTTAGCATCTTCGAGGATCTTCGTGATGAATTCCTCTTTTGTCATCGCGAGCTCTGTTCCTTTTTTAACCTTACCCGAGTAGATATAGTATGGATAGTCATCCCAGATATGGACGTTATTCTCGACCAAGAATCGGATATTAGAGTCACCACGGAGGAACCACAGGAGCTCGGTGACGATCCCCTTCCAGTAGACCTTCTTGGTGGTGAGGAGTGGGAATCCATCCGCGAAGTAGAAGCGGAACTGTCGTCCAAAAAAACTATGCGTCACGTCTCCGCTTCCGAGATCCTTATTATAGATACCATGCTCGACGAGCTCCATACCGAGGTCGAGATACTGTTGTTCTGGGTGTATAGACATAAGAAAAGAGTGAGGAATTATTGCCACGAATTATATACAATATAAGAGAAAACTCTAGAGAAAATATTAATATTCTCCTCCTTCGATTCTCTCATCTGAATCGTGTGGTCCATGTCCAAAAGATGGATTCACAAAGAGTACCATGGATCATCTTTCTCTATTAGATCACTTTTTGAGTACATCATGTATGAGAGCCGGGAGCGGCAGAGATACATATCGACTCCAGAAGTCTGCAGGGAATAATTTTAGAGTATATGGCTCGTAAGAGATATCCTCGATTCATGTCGGTGTATAGAATCTCAGTCATGGATCAGTCTCATATACCGTGAGAGTAAAAATCCCCCTATCTGTATGTGGTTTGGCGAGATGATGACAGGATTCTTGCGGTCTATACTGGAGGATACGGAGGTTATCATTGGTCTCTCATGATTCCGAGTAGAAGGACTCTCTCGGTGCATGTCATCTCATGATCAGCCCATCTGCGATCTCATGTACCACTGCATCCAGAGCGCGATAGACTCTATCCATAGCATCGAGAAACTCTATATAGGCAACTGAGTCTGGTAAGAATTCTTTTTCGATGATATGTGGATTGAAGTGAAAGTAGCACTTCTCATCGAAGCCCTCACTTGTAGACTTATCACGGAATCAGAGACTAAATCTCTGAGTTGCATCATATCTGAAATCTGTAGTCTCCTTTTCTCAGAGAGTATTATCGCTGATAAATCTCCGAAATGATACAATACAGTTATGCAGAAGTTCCCTTGGAATAGCTGACTCTAGAGTGGCATAGCCTTTTGTCTCGAGTTCTGAGAGTATGTGAGGGATATTTTGTGTCATATATTTTAGCTTAGGAATTGAGAGATCTGGTGAATAAGGTCATCTGCATCATGATATTCGATAAAATCATCCGTCACACATCTCAGACTATTGGCAGGCTGAGTTCACTCCTTGTATATGCAGAGTATTCTTTTCCCATAGATACTTGCGAAACCGATCTCTATACCGAGTCATATAGCAGGCTGACTGACTTCCGCGATAAAAAAATCTACAGTTTTGAGGGTTTCCTTGGAGTTATGCAGAGCAATGCCATCATGTGGGAATATCCAATCATGTTTATGGAAAAAGTTCGACTCCTTCAGTGGACGATAGAGTTCCTCGATAAAATCTGAGTTGCGAGCATGTCATATCTGTATTATCATACTACTCTACAGTAAATACGTTCTCCGTCCCATAGTAATCAGCCCAATTCTGGTTATAATGTTCGAACATCCGAGCGAGTCGAGCCTGATCGAGCTCATGGTATCCGAGAGACTCTATCATCGCGAGGAGCTCGGCACGAGTCGAGTCTACGAGCTCTGCATCATCGATGACGCGCTCGAACTCAGCGAGATAACCATATCAGGCATTCTTGTCGAGGCAGAGGACCGTATTGCTATTCAGGTCGTATCCTTCACGTGACCGTGACCACTTCGCCTGATAGGTGAATCCTGCCGAGAGGACAAGTACATCCATCTCTTCGATCGTCATCGGTGCGAGATCGACTTCCCACTCGATGCGAGCCGTACCGTTGGAACTCGACTCATCATTCACAGTAGCCTTCACCACTATGATCGTCTGTGTCAGAGTCCCACGAGTACGGACCGAGAAGTTTTGTGCGATATCTCGTATATTCTCGAGCTTTTCTTTTTCTTCGCTATTCACGAGCGGTCAGAACACAGAGAGGAGTGCATCGAGTGATCCACCAGCGAAATAATGGTTCCTCTGACTCTCAGAGTAACTATAGAGCACCTCAGGAAAACAGTTCTGAACCCGATCCATGAATATATCCTTCTCCTCCTCAGTTCCGAGGAGTACCTTGATCTCGACTTCGTAGTTGTGCATAGGACAATAAGTGAAAAAATACCTCCAGATTATAGGGAAAAAGTTGACTTATGGAATAAAGAAAATAAGATGATATTGACTAATTAATTAAATAAATTTTTATATGCATTCAGAACAATCTTTATGAACCATAAGCATAAATGTCGAATGTAATATTGATCCTCAAAATCCAGGTAGCATTACGGAATGAATAAATAATGTTCTGAATTGATTCAATACACAGCTCCTTATCGT
Source organism: Candidatus Altimarinota bacterium (assembly GCA_031407385.1). Lineage (GTDB taxonomy): Bacteria > Patescibacteriota > Gracilibacteria > BD1-5 > UBA2023 > JABFSX01. Next base: position 5,182 of record JANOIH010000039.1, read on the forward strand.
TTTATGAAGCCTGCATAAGCAAAAAAGGTCAAAATGAAAAGAATTGAAGTCAAAGCTAGTAAAATTACTTTTTAAAGATAATAGTCCATCAAAAAGACCTTATAGAACAAATAAAGGACTCTTTTGAGAAGATTCTGAAAATAGCAAAAGAATTAGAAAAACCTATTCCTTCAGTTTTTGGTAATCTTATTAATATGCATGAGAGTGAAGGATGAGTGAGAATCTTTAGTATATGAATACAGTGAGTACATACTCATGAATCAATATGATCTAAAAAGGGATGAATCCCAAGTAACTATCCACCCCCAAAGGGGGTGGCTTTAGCAAAAAGACCCTAGAAGGGTCTACGACTATTGAGATGGAGAGGACAGAAGAAGTAAGTATGGTTTGTTAGAAGTTGAGATCTGTTTGGTTTCAATCGGATAGTTT
>JANOIH010000022.1:0-38200 GCA_031407385.1 Candidatus Altimarinota bacterium
AAAGAAAATAACTCATTCTTTCATACTTTCGATACATATCCTTGCACTACCAGACCAATTTAGTATACTCTCAAATAACTACTATACACAACGGGGCACAAAAAACCCTCAAGTGTTGCACTTGAGGGTGGCGGATTGCAAGATTAAAAAACTAACATAATGCATATTTTATAACATTACTCAAGGCGCTTTCTCATAGAAAATCCCTGTAAAAATGGAATCCGCTCCAGATATATGATAGGATGGGCGTATGCCATATATCAAAAGAACATCCATCATCCTCGCTATCGCTCTCGTCCCCTCTCTTGGAGTGGCCCTCGATCCGACTACATCAGGTCGTATCATCGATAACTTCAAGGAACAACAGTCAGAGATTCTTTTTGAGTCGCTTCCTTTTGCACAGTCAGGTGCGGATATCCTCCTCGAGAACGAGTATGCGATGAACTGACTCGAGTGACTGAAGGCACGACTCTCGCTCGTACAGAGTGCCTATATCGCCAAAAAATCCGACGTCACCGAACGCCGCCAAACCCTCGAAGAAGCACTCTCTATCCTCGATAGTACGATTGCTCAGAGTGAGTCATCTATCATCCTCTCGAGCATGCGCATACACGAGAAAGATCTCAAGTCACAAGAACTCTCTCAACTCTCGATCGATCTCTCCAAAAAAATCTATAGCTATCGACAGACTATCCTCTCCTACCTGACGAATATCTACTCAGAAGGCAATATGGTACTCGACACAGACGGGGAAGTGGACATCGTAAAAGGACTCATCCTCTCCGATAGCAATACAGATACGATCCTCTCTGACATGACCTACAAGTCTCTCATCACGATCCTCGGACAGAAGTTCGTCGATGAGTACCGATCCCTCAAAAAAGAATCATACGTACTACGTATCCAGATGGACGAAGAACGCACAGAGATGAGAAAACTCCAGGATGCCATGGAACTCCAGAAGTCACTCCTCGAGTCTCAGCGTGGAGAACGTGTCCGTCTCGTCGAGGTTACCAAGTGACAGGAGAAGCTCTACCAAGACTATATACAAGCACAAGAATTCGCTCTCGCATCAGTCGAGGATGCATGGAAGCTCGCCGAAGAACGATATCAGAAGTGACTCTCGAGCGTACTACGAGATGCAGGCTGTGAGAGAAAAAAGAAAACAGAAGACCTCGATAAAAAATGCCAACAGATCACCACATACTTCGCTAATGAGCGTGAACTCAAGAAAAATGAGTACCCAATTGCTACTGCCAATATATTCTCATGGCCAGTCGTGAGCAAGAGAGTAAGTGCCTTCTTCCGGGATGCTGAGTACTATAAGTACGTGGGGAGTCACCATGATGCGATCGATATCGCGGTCGCACAAGGAACGGATATCATTGCTCCAGCAGCAGGATATGTCTACTATCTCCTCCCTCCATCTCCAGGAGGCTACTCATACATGGCCGTGAAGCATAAGGATGGATATATGACTGTCTATGGACACCTCTCAGAGGTCGCGGTCTCACTCGGACAGTTCGTCACGAGTGGACAGCTCATCGCCAAGAGTGGTGGTGCCGTCGGGACTCCAGGTGCAGGACCGATGACATCCGGGCCACATCTCCACTTCGAACTCTGGCAGAACAAGGAAGTCGTCGATCCACTCCGCTCTATGACCGTCGCCGATCTCGACTATGCAGATCTGCCTACTCGTTATCAGGACAAGTTCATCTCGGATATCATAGAGAAGTCAGGAACTGGTGTAGATACATCGGCTTATCAGAGAAAGTTCGTCATCAAGTGAGATACCGAGAAAGCTCGCCAAGAGTTCCTCCTGCGTACCTATGCTACTCCCGACTTCCAGTCGTGGGATATGTGGGTGGATACCGCGCTGGAAGCAGATATCGATCCGAGCTTCATGATGTGTATCGGTCTCGCTGAGACGACTCTCGGTAACCATCTGAAGACGGCGTATAACATCGGGAACATCGGGAACACAGACAGCGGAGGCACATATTCATTCAACTCTCCACAGGAGGGACTCACCTGGATGACTGCCACGTTCAACAACCGATTCCTCGGGAAGTATACCAAGCTCTCAGAACTCTCTCGCTGGGGCAATACCGATGGCTCGATCTACGCCTCATCGAACTCCAACTGGCACAACAACACGATCCGTTGTCTCTCAGCACTGAAGTGACGATTCGTGGAAGATGGATTCCAGTTTAGAGTAAAGGAGTAGTATTCGTATTTTAGAAAAATCCCTTGAAAGAAGGATTTTATTTTTTGTGATTCAATACTCTCCTCTATTCTAATCGTTCCCATATTTTATATACGATATCATTATCTGCTTTTTCTTTCCACTTTAAGTCTGACGGATCCCAATTAAACTTAATTCCCACAGTATCAGATGGTATACTAACAAAGATAGTTTTATCTAGGTAAATTGGTATTACTTCAGCATCTGGAACACGTTTTTCAAAAAAGCTTCTTTCAAATGTTGGCCATATTTTATTCTTATGATTATCATCTAATAAACATACTACTAAACGGGAATCAGACATAAATATCCTTTCAAATTCCTTACCCCAAGCTTTTCATAAGTAGTTCGTTTCATAGTACTCATCATAAAAAACACGTACATCTACTTGTTCAAGTTGATCGGCAATATATTTTGCTAGTTCTCTATTTTCACCAGCAAATGAAATGGCTACATCAAACTCCTTACTAGATTCAATTTCTCGAAAACCACACTCTTTTCTTATTTCATCCCAGTCTACACATTTTATATAGTAAAATAATGCTGGATCTTCTATGGCAAAACTTTTACTTTCAGGATTATAAAAGAAAAAACGGTTACAAATAGGTTTTGACTCCAAAAGTATACTTAATCTTTTTTCTTTGATTCAGTTTATGCTTGCTCTCATTTCATCACTTGCATTTGCTAATTCATTTAAGTCTACAATTGAACTATCCTGTTCTGATATAAGCTTCAATAGCTTAAAGTAAGGATCATTACTCGGACGAAACCGTCTTCATCTAGAAAATTCCTTTAACGGATCTTTATAGCTATGTGAAAGTTTTAAGGTCATGGCTCTTCGAATCCCATCCAAAGAAAAACTAATTCCTTTTAGATCTTGTTGTTCCTCGGTAATATTATTATGAGCACATATTGTCTGACATAGTGATTGGGTAAGCCAATAATCTCACTTACTTTCATCAAATATTGTTTCAGCGTTTGCTATTTGTATATTTAATTTTCGTGATCATACGTTAATTAATTCGATAATAGCATCTTTACTTCCAGGCAAAATTCTATGAATTCAACATCGTTTTGCTATATCATGTACCAGATTAATCAGTGAAGATCAAACTTGATTAATTCAGATTAATATAAGTTTTGGTAGGGTTGTATCTTGAGTTTCTGCAGCAAGTTTAGCTAAGTGAGCGAAACCTTCTTGTACTTCTTGAGGAAGTCGATGAAAGTCATCAATGATAAAATATCATGCTGGCCTATTCTTCATTACTTCAATAATCTTTTCTAGGTCATCTGGCTGTCGCGCCGTATAGTAGTTAATTACTATATCAGATGATAGTTGGTTTAGAATCTTCTTAGCTGTTGTTGTTTTTCATGTTCCAGATTGACCTTCAATAATAACAGGTTTTCATGCTCTTCGGATATCAAGAAGAATCTCATTATAGTTGGGTGGTTCAACAAAGGTAAACTCGGGAATACCTTCTGTTACAAATGTGTCTTCTAGTCGTATCGGCATAAGTTTAATATTATTAAATAGGGAAGCCTAGTTTCTAATTATTCCCCACTGAGTCCCTTGTGTTTGTCTTGGAGCTTCTCGAGTTCGTTCTCGGCTATATGGAGCTTGTCCATCTCGGTACGGAATACCTTCTCTAGAGTTATTACTTTTCAGATATATATCTTTTTACTTTTTCTTCGAGGATTTTCTTGCTCTTTTCCCATGTGTATCTCGTATCGATGATCCGTATGGGTGCAGGAGTCACGTCATCGAAGTATATGAGAGACTTGAGGAGTATAGACTCAGATATGATATCTCCATACTTCTCACGGAAGGCCGAGAAGAGATCGCTGATAGAGAGGGTATCGGTGATGTGAGCGAGGTCGATGTAGTCCTTCTCTGTGGCTCGCCCTTGGATCGCCCCCATCTTCATAGCGGCGATGTCTCGTAGTGATGCCAGATCCAGATACTCAGTCGCGATAAGTGACGATATCAGAGGCCTCTTCAGAGTAAAAAAACTGAGTTTCACGTTATCAACAGATATCCAGAGTGTGTTATCTGCAATCAGAGTCTGCATGATCGACTTGCCTACAAAGTGCTCTCTACAGAGATCAAAAAGTATATGCGGATCAAAATCGACTCCCGTGAAGAAGTCAAAATCTTCACTTTCCCTGTGTCCATACATGAGTGCGAGTGCAGTCCCTCATGCAAGATAGAACCCCTGATCCCTAAAGAGAGTAAGAGAAGGGAGAATAGCCAATCGCGCACTATCCAAAATTCCTTCGAGATGTAGGGGTATTGATCTGTTCATATAGTGATGGTGTATTGTGATCGACTTGTACTCATGATATGACTTCCCAGAAGTTATGACTCTTCTTATCGAGAGTAGGATGTTCTGTGACGAAGAATCGAGTGAGTTGTTCAAGTCATACATAAGCAATATCAACTCGATCACCGAAGGCGAGAACGCGCTCGGATACTATAGGATGGTGAGGATCCATATCATCGATATCATATTCCCAGAGTAGGGTTCTCAGATGTTGGGGAGGATTCTTCATAGTGTCTATTATATTGATTTTCTCTATTTTACAATACCTTATTCCCCACTGAGTCCCTTGTGTTTGTCTTGGAGCTTCTCGAGTTCATTCTCTGCGATATGGAGCTTGTCCATCTCGGTACGGACGACCTTCTCTGGAGCGTTTTTCACGAACGCTGAGTTGCTCATCTTCGCCTTCAGCACGCGGATATAGTCCTTGCGGTTCTCGATCTGCTCATGGAGGCGAGCGAGTTCTTCTCCTGCCTTCTCAGCGTCGATATGCGCATCGACATAGACCTCGATCCCACCAGTGACGCCGTATGCATATTCGCTCTGACGAGTCGGTTTTTTGCCTATTGTCAGGGTAGCGATACGAGTGAGACCTACGAGGAGCTCACTGTTGTCCTCGATGTTGCGACGCCATGCCTCTGGTGTGATGATGACGACATCGCGGAGCTCTCCTGGCTTCACACTCGACTCGGCACGGAGGTTACGGATGAGGCGTACGATCTCGAATATGCGGTTCATATCGTTCTCAGCTTCGCTATCGCGAGGGATGGCTACTGTCGGCCAAGACCCAACCATGAGGATATCTCATGCACTGGTGATCTCGCCGTAGAGCGCCTCGGTGATGTGTGGTGCGTATGGATGGAAGAGAGAGAGTATATCGAGTATACACAGACTCATGACGTCTCGGCCGAGTTGACTCCGTTCCTTCTCTACCTTGTAGGCTTCGATCGCGAAGTCTGCGAACTCATCTCGGATGAAGCTCGTGAGCTCACTTCCGACGCTCGAGAAGCTGTAGTTCTCCATACCTTCGGTGACGTTCTCGGTCGTATATGAGAGACGAGAGAGGATCCACTTCTCGTAGGGGAGGAGTGATGCCTTGTTCGCTTCGATGCGGGAGACGATATCGGCTCGACTCTCGGTGATCGTTCCTATGTTCATCCAGACGAATCGGGCGATGTTCCAGAACTTGTTGAGAAAAAGTGAATACTCCTTCACAGATTGGAGAGAGAAGTTCAGGTTGGTTCCTGGTGTATTCCCGATCACGCAGGTCATGCGCAGCGCGTCCGTCGAGAACTCATCGATGACGGTGAGTGGATCGACGACATTGCCCCAGCTCTTACTCATCTTGCGTCCTGTCTCATCGAACACGAGTCCATGGAGATAGACCGTACGGAACGGAGACTGTCCAGTATACTCGTAGCCCATGAGGAACATACGGATCACCCAGAAGAAGAGGATATCATAGCCCGTCTCGAGGACGTCAGCTGGATAGAATTTTTTGAACAATTCTCCAGGATCCTCCTGATCCCAATCAAGGACAGAAAAAGGCCACAGTGCAGATGAGAACCAGGTATCGAGTACGTCTCCATCACGCTCGACGTTCTCTTCTCCATACTCTGCATACAACTCGCTCGGATCGCGAGTCACGCCGATGAGTTCGCGAGTATCCTTGTGATAATATGCTGGGATCTGGTGTCCCCACCAGAGCTGACGCGAGATGCACCAGTCACGCAGGTTATAGATCCAATCTTCGAATGTCTTGTTGAATCTTTCTGGAAGTATCTCGAACTCCTTATTCTTGTGTCCTGCGATGACCTTCTCTGCCATCTTGCTCGCGCGGACGAACCACTGAGTCGAGACGACCGACTCGATACGACATCCACCACGAGAACAGAATCCGACCTTGTGTGTGTATGGCTCTATCTTCACGAGATTGCCCTTGCTCTTCAGGAGCTCGACTATGTTGTTACGAGCCTCAGTTGTACTATCGAGTCCTGCAAATATACCTGCCTCAGCACTCATGGTACCGTTCTTCTCGATGACACGATAGTCCGTACGCAGTCCATGACGCTTCGCCGTCTCGAAGTCTGCAGGATCGTGTGCTGGAGTGATCTTCACAACTCCAGTTCCGAACTCCATATCGACCATATCGTCGGCGATGATCGGGATCTCTCGGTTCACGATCGGGAGTATGACAGATCGTCCGATGAGCTTCTTGTAGCGCTTATCCTTGGGGTGTACGGCGAGTGCCTGATCTCCAAGGAGTGTCTCTGGACGAGTGGTCGCGACGAGGAGTTCCTTATCACTCCCTGAGACGAAGTAGTTCACATAGTACATCTTCTCCTCGACCTCTACATGTTCGACCTCGATATCTGATATCACAGACTCGAGTACAGGAGAGTAGTTCACCATATACTCGCCACGGTATATGAGTCACTTGTTATACAGATCGATAAAAGTCTTCTCTACGAGATCGTTGGACTTGGCATCCAATGTAAATCTCTCATGTTCCCAACTCACAGAGGCGCCCATACGGCGCATCTGCTTCTGGATATTTCCTCCGTACTCATCGATCCATTTCCAACACTCTCAGAGGAATTTTTCTCTCCCCATCTCCTTGCGGTTGGTCCCTGTCTTCTCGATACGCTTCTCGACTTGTACCTGTGTCGCGATCCCCGCATGATCAGTTCCTGGTACCCAGAGTGTCGCATCGCCAAGCATGCGATGATAGCGTACCATCAGATCCTCTACCGTCAGCATAAGCGCATGTCCGATATGGAGATTGCCGGTGACGTTCGGTGGTGGGATCGGTATATAGAAGGTATTCCCCGTTGTAGACTCCTTCGGTGAGAAGCAATCCTGTTCGTCCCATAGAGATTGCACCTGTTTCTCAGAGATCTTTGGGTCGTATTGTTTTGGGAAGTCGCTCATATTGGGAGGAATGAAGATATAGATATGTTCGCTCTAAGATACGGATTTCTAGTAGTTTTTCAACTTATTTTTTCCAGACGCGTTCTATCACGACGATGAATGTCCTCATGAATATGATGATATCGAGAAAGATGGAATAATTCTCTATATAGTGTCGATCGAGGAGGATCTCATCTTTGAAGGTATTGCGCTCCCTGCCATATACTTGTGCCATGCCTGTGATCCCGGGCTTCACCGTGAGCACCTGAGTATCTGCTTCGTCATAGAGGTCGACCTCGCGAGGCTGATGCGGACGAGGTCATATGAGCGACATATCCCCTATGAGTACATTCCATAGTTGTGGGAGCTCATCGATTGAGAGACGTTCTATGATAGCACCGAAGCGCATCTTGCGTGGGTCATTGGCGATCTTGTAGAGAGGTCACCCGCGAGTATCACTTTTGGCCTTGAGTTTCTCTTCGTATCTCAGAGCGCTATCCTTCGCCTCATCGACACCATATGCGTCCTTCACTGAGTATCTCCAGTACATATACCTGAACTTATACAGGGAGAACACTCGTCCAGACTGTCCGATACGCCTATTGGCAAAAAATACTGGGCCACTCGGATCCTCGATCTTGATAATAATACCGATGATAACAAAAAGAGGGAAGAGGACTATGAGTCAGCAAAGTGATCCTATGATATCGATTGCACGCTTGGTGATGCGTTCCCAGGCACTGATAGAGACTGAGGTGATCTCGATGACAGGCATATCTCCGAAGAATGTCTCTCGTCGAGTGAGATGCTCGCTTCCAGGGAGTAACTTCGGGTAGACGAAAGGGATCCCATAGATACGAGCGAGTGAGATGATCTCTCGGATTGCCTTGGTCGTCGTGTTCTCAGCGAGTGATATGATGACGTCGATACTCCGATCTCGCATGAGACTCTGGATATGTTCCCGCTCGCTCATAGGGAGATATATATATTCTGAGGTAGAGTTGGAGTCGAGTTCGTAGCGTTCTTCTTCCTTCGCATAGATGACGATGATAGTGTTCTTACTTATGTATCATCGTCTATAAAGTATACTATACAGGGTATGTCTGATGATGCGTATCGACACAGAGAATATCGTGGCGAGTATGTATGTATAGAATATGATAAGACGTGGGATCTCTCACTGGAACAAGAATCCTGTCGAGAGATAGACAAAGCTGATATAGCTAATAAACCAGATAAAACCTGATCGCATCACCATACGGATCTCCTCATATATCGGAGTATCGTCCCGCAACTGATAGAGTCCTGTCGTCGTGAATATGATCGCCCAGAGCATGACTCACGATATGATGAACGGGATGAACTGCTCATACGGGATATATGGGATGCGTAACTGTACGAAAGGGATACCATCCGTGATGGCCCTGAGTGTGTATGCGAGCAAAAATACTCCAGCAATCATCGAGAGTTCGACGATAGGAGAGAGGAATATGCGGGTGATCTCAGCTTTTTTCATGAGGCTATTATAGAAAAGCACAAAAAATTTGCAAATAGAAGCATCGCGAATATCATATTCTCATGAATTCTATCGTTCTTATCCTCTTGGTTCTCTTCGTTATCGCTCTTGCCGTGTATGCGATCGCGTATTTCGTGCTGGCGAAGCGACTTACTACACAAGAGAACTCTGTGATATCAGTATTTCTTGCGAAGATATCCAAGATCCCTGCTCTGATCGAGGTGATGCGTCCGTATGTCGCTGATCCCAAGGCTTTTGACTCTATTATCACACTGCACTCAGAAGCGATGATACGACGATATGATACACTCTATGATCTCCTCGAGCAGAATGCTCGTATCGAACATGAGTTTGCCTTCCTCATGCGTCTCTCTATGCAGATCCCAAGCTTACAAAAAGATGAATACTTCCTCTATATCCGTGACTTCATCATACAGTACGAGCGCGATATGCGTTCTCGATTCGCGAATGTGAACAGAGCGATATCTCAGTGGAATCGATTCGTTCTCTCGAAGGACATGACTGGAATCGGACTTGCTCTCCCTGGAGCCCATAAGATGACTATAGGATAGTTTTTTGTTTCTTTAGGGATTTTGACATGAGTACGTATATTCATGCGATCATCATAGGTATAGTATAGAGGATACCGAGCGTGATCCATGATGTCCCGAAGAGATAGCCGATATGAGTATCAGGTAGACGGAACTGCTCTGCGATGAGACGTGCAATCGCGTATCCAATAAGGAAGATAGCCGATAGAATTCAAGGTGCAAGGTTCAAAACTCAAGATTTTCCAAGTCTCCAGATGGAGAAAAGTACAATAAACAACACAATACCCTCTAGACACATCTCGAGTAGTGGATTGGGGAAGTGCGAGATTCATCCTATCATCATCGCGAACGGGCCATCGTATGGATTATAGCCTGGGAGTTCTCAGTTGATCCAGTTGCCGATACGGCCGAGTCCGAGAGCGACAGGAACGCATACGGCAAGTATATCCGTGATCTCGAAGAAGATATACTGGTACCTCTTTGCAAAAAGAAAAACTGCCAATAGAACTCAGAGAAATCCTCCATGGAAACTCATCCCTCACTTCCAGATCAAGAAGATCTCGATGGGATGCTCGAAGAAGAATATCGGATTGTACAGGAAGATATATCCCAGGCGCCCTCAGAGTATCACACCGAGGAATATGTACAGAAGGAGATTATCGAGATCCTGTTTGTGTATTTTGCTATACTTTCCTACGAAAAGATAACAAAAAATAAACCCAAGAGCGTACATGAGTCCATACCACGTGGGAGCAATATGGATGCCAAAAAATGAGGTTTCGAAGAGGTACATACGGATACAAAAGTTATACAATAATAGATTTTTGGTTTTCGGGAAGACTTTTTCTTGTGCAATTCTCGTATTTCTTACTATACTTCCAGACAGAGTATAGTTATTTTCCATGAAACGTAAAATCCTTCTTCCAACACTTGTTTTTACAGTCCTTTTTGCTTGCATCGTAGGGGTTTTTTCTGCGACCAATAATTCTCGTATCCGAGGATCTTTTGTCCCACTTTCGACATGGACTGGTGGGCATCCTGGTGTCGTACTTTTTGATACTGCGCCTGCTGGGACAGGGGAGATGGCATATCGAGATCAGGATGGGTACCTCTCTGGAGCGTTCTGGCTGGGCAATGTCGGATGGTCTACGTTCGACGCTGATCTCGCTGGTGTGCCCCTGTGTCGTGCGCGCATGGTCTGTCCTACTGATATCCTGACGAACACGGGCCAAGTCTGCCCAGTCTATGGATGTGCATGGAGTCAGAACGCTGGCTGGATCGTGCTCTCGGGTTCCATGCTCAGTGGCTCTACATACACATGAGTCTATTATAACCCGAGTACCGCACTCATCGAGGGATTCGGTTGGAATCATGGTCTTGGATGGATCCCTTTTTATGCTAAAACTGTGGCTCAGGAGCTTGGAGTCTCTCCATTAACTTCATCAGGGATATCTATGGATGGCATCTCTGTACACTTCGTCGGGAAGATTGCCGTGATCGGGAACATCGCAGGGACACGTATATATGAACTCCCGAATCAGAATGTAGGATACGTGTTCAGCGCGGCGAATCAATCGACTATCATGAACACGATCCGCAAGAATATAGCCCTCATGTCTCGCAATATCAGTGATGCTACTCTCGCGAATCCTATATCAGCACTGAGCTTCTTGATCAAAAAAGATGACGACTATCTCTTCGACTTCTCCAATGATATCCCTGCAGGGAAACGCTCTGTCATAGTTATCGGACATGATATCATCATCGATAAAACATCAGGAACACTCGGATCTGATGATGGGACAGTACGCAGTATCATCGCACTCAAGGATGCCAATGGAAGCGGTGGGGATATCATCATATCCGAGAAGATGAAACAGATATATGCTCTCATCTATGCTGAGTGATCTATCTTCTCATGAGAGAAAGTAGCTACTACTATCGATCAGTACCTCACACATGGAGCATGGAACATCCCACAGAAGCAGCTCTATATCAAGGGACTTCTCATATCCAAGAATACTATCAGTGGTGCCCGCCAAGTTCCCATAACGTGTCCAGTCATCGTGGATACCTGTGATCAGGCAACGGCAGAACTCTACGATCTGAACTATTTTAGAACATTTGACCCGACAGATCCGACCCAGCGAGCCGTCCCATACTCAGACCCGAGACTGGATGATGCCTCGCTGGTGATAGAGTATGATGATGCCATCATGACTACTCCACCACCATGACTGGAGAACACGATCCAATAACGCCATCTAGTACTAGTACATAACTTCCATCTTATGCTCCTCCGATATACCCTCTCTATTGCACTGCTCATCATCACCCTCACAGTCACGCAGGCTCATGCAGTCGTGTATCCTACGAGCACTCCTACGGGCGAGATCACAGGTGGTGCCTTTCGGACATATTTTGATAATATGTTCGCGAGTGGGACGGTCCACCAAGACTGTGCTGCTACACTACAAGTAGTGGCAGGATTTGATAATATGTGAGTTCCTATCTGTGTCACTCCGACTGCTGCGGGATTTTCTCTTCTCGGTCAGACGACTGGAGATACAGTACGGTTCGATGGTACTGACTGGATCCGTACCAACTTCCTCTATAACAACGGAACCAATATCGGTATCGGGAATCAGTCGCCTACAGCAACTCTCGATGTGAACGGACAGATCCGTCTACGTGGATGATCTCCAGCAATCGGTAAGATCCTGATGTCTGATGCGACTGGTATCGGGACGTGGTATGATCCGCTCCCATCACTCTCAGGATCGTTCTGGGCGATAGGAGGGAACTCAGTGACGAGCATGCAAAATATCGGTACAACGACGAACTATAGTCTCCCGTTCATCACGAACAATATAGAACGTATGCGTATCCTCACGAACGGGAACGTGGGTATCGGTACGATCAATCCTACGGCACTTCTGGAGATCGCCGGTCAGATGAAGATCACAGGTGGTACTCCCGGTGCAGGGAAGGTACTGACCTCAGATGCGGCAGGTCTCGCGAGTTGGGTGACGCCAACTGTTGCAACTGCGAGTGAAACCCTTGGTCTTACTGGTAGTCTCATAGGTACGGTGAACTACGTTGCCAAGTATACCCCTACGGGTACTGGGATCAACAACTCTCAGATCTTTGATAACGGAACCAATATTGGTATCGGTACTATCACTCCAGGAGCCAAGCTCGATATCGTCGGCGGAGATATGCTCGTGAATGGCATAACCGTATGACGATGAGGATGATTTGTAGTTGGCAATACAGCAGTAGGTAGTTTCGCTTTAATTAATGGAGGCGGTACTGCAAATACTGCAAATGGATACTTCACTCTCACAAACTGAGGAGGATGAACGTACAATACTGCTAATTGAGCTTTTGCTCTCCTGAATTGATGAGGATGAAATTACAATACTGCAAATGGATATGCTGCAGGATCAAGTCTGACATCAGGCGCGTATAATACTATGAATGGAGCCCAGGCTTGATGGAGTATTACAACTTGATGGAATAATATCGCTATTGGATACAATGCCCAAGTGCCATCAGCAACATCATCGAATCAGCTCTCTCTTGGAAACTGGATATATGGAGTGGGTGGTAATATCGGTATCGGCACATCTACGCCTGGAGCCAAGCTAGAGGTCGCAGGACAGATCAAGATAACGGGCGGAGGGATCGGTTCTGGGAAGATCCTCGTCTCAGATGCAACAGGACTCGCGAGTTGGCAGTCGAGTGTTCCTGCATCGAGTGTGAACGCTGCCAATATCACAGGAGGAGTGCCGAACTATATAACTAAGTTCGGAAGTGGGGGAGTGGGTATATTCCAGTCACTCTTCTATGAGACGGGTGCATATATCGGTCTCGGGAATACGAGTCCTGCATACACACTTGATGTCACTGGTACTGGTAACTTCGTCGGGTTCAGGCTCCCGACTGATGCATGAGTTGGCAAGATACTTACTTCTGATGCAACTGGTGTTGCAACTTGGTCAGCATGATTCTCAGGAAGTGTCAGTGCTAGTGGTATCACTTGAGGCAGTGGGTACTATATTCCATATTTTGGATCATGAGGAACTGGACTCTTTTCTTCTTTTCTCTACTATACTGGATCACGTCTCGGGGTGAATACAACGAATCCACAATACATGGTGGATATCAAGTGATCATGAAGTATCCTGAATGCAGGAAGCGGACTCTGTATCAATGATACCTGTATCAATACCTGGTCTGAGCTCAATAATATAGTACGAAGTATGGGAACTCCTAATTACATCGCTAAGTTCGATACTGCAGGAATGATCAACAACTCTCAACTCTATGAGACAGGAGGGAAACTCTATATAGGTGATATTGCGAGCATATTGGGATGAGGAGCAACGATCGGGAATATTACTGTAGAAGCTTTCGGAAGCACGAACTCATCCAATCCACTACTCACACTCTCTGAGAATGGATGACAAGAATGTCGTATGTGGATCAATGGTACCAATAAGCTCTGATCGAATTGTTCGTGGACTGCTGGTGCTATAGGATTCTGATTTGCCCCGAATCAGATGCCACGAGCTGATAGTACTACGGGTGACTCACTCACATGATCAATCATCTATAACGTCGGCAATAATGTAGGTATCGGTAACTCTTCACCATCATCAACACTGGATGTCACGGGGAATACTCGTATCACTGGGGATCTCACAGTCCAGTGAAAAGTAATAACTGATACCATCGTCAACCGAACTGTCGCCAATGTCTCTATCTCAGGATCTCTCTTGCCAGATGCAGTAGCTCCTCTTGTCTATCGTGATATCGGTTCTCTCTCGCAACGCTGGAATAACCTCTATCTCTCTGGGCAGATAAGTATAGGAGGATGATCTCCATGAGCAGGGAAGATACTCACAAGTGATGCAGCGGGACTCGCAACATGGGTCAATGGATTCTCGGGGAGCGTGACTGCATCGGGTATCACATGAGGGACACAGTGATATATCACCAAGTTCGGAACATGAGGTAATGGTATCGTGAACTCACTCTTCTATGAGACTGGGGCATATATAGCCCTCGGATCTACGACTCCGACGAGTCGATTCGAGATATGGTCTGGTGCGACGACCCTCTTCCACATGCGTGGTACCAATAATCTCGGTATCGGTACCTCTGCAGTGAGATATCAGACAACAGGAAGTGCCAATGTAGGTATCGGACCCAACGCTCTGAGGACTCTCACAACAGGATATAGCAATGCTGCCATCGGTGAAGGGGCGCTCTACGGCACTACACAATGATATTTTAACGCGGCTGTCGGTGCGCAGGCCCTCTATAGCAATAACATCGGAAACTGGAACGTGGCTATGGGAAACCAGGCGCTCTGGACCAATCTCGATGGTAACTATAATGTAGCACTCGGTGGTCAAGCTCTCTACAGTAACTCGGCGAATGATGCGAATATAGCGATCGGATATCAGGCTCTCAGGGCAACCGTCGCAGATAACAATATCGGTATCGGATACAGTGCTGGATCGGGGATCACATCAGGGACGAACAATATCATCATCGGAACCAATACTCAGGCCCAGTCCAATACTGCATCGAACCAACTCAACATCGGAGGCTGGATATATGGAAGTGGTGGCAATATCGGTATCGGGACTGGAACGAACTTATTATCAAAATTCACCATTGATTCTGGAATAGCGAATGATTCTGGTCTCAGATTCACTCGTCTCACGAGCGTCTCTCCTGTTGTATCCAACGGTATCATATCGATTGGTGTGGACTCCACAGGAAAGGTAGTTGGCGTGAGTCCAGTGAGTAACATCGCTGTGTATACTGGTACACTTCGATCATCTCCACCAAATCCAAATCCAAATCTCAATACCTTCGAAGTTTCTTACGACTTTAATCAATACTTCGGTATCCCAGGAAAACAGTCATTCGTAGTTAGTAAGGGTGACTGACCATCGAATAACGGTCCATACTTTAAGGAAAATGGAACTGATGCACTCTGTTCAATCACGGGTACGTATGGATCGCCAGGTGCATATGACTGTGCCAATGCTGATCCTGCCACAGGGCTCTCAGCAAGTCCATATAACTCGTTCACCATGTCAGCAAAAGGAGATACGTTCGGATATCAGCTTGCACTCGGTGCTCGTGGTGATGCTCCACTCTTCGCTCGTAGTGGTCGGTTCAATGGATCACTCACATGAGGACTCTACACCAATGACTCACCATATCAGACACCCGCTCCATGGCAGAGAGTCCTCTCGGTTCCTGCTAATCATCCAGAGTACCTCTATATCAATACTGGACTCAACTCTCAACTCCAGGCACAGGCAGGAGGATGAAGTGTCGGTGTCGGTACAACGACGCCAAGTAGTCGATTCGAAGTATGGACTGGAGCAACAACCGAGACCCTGTTGCACTTCCGTGGATCACAGAATACTGGACTCGGTCTTGCGGGACTCAACTCTGCTGTAAGTGGTGTGCGCAATACTGGTATCGGTGCATCGGCACTCGATGCGATATCTTCAGGGAATGGTAATACAGGACTCGGATATAATGCTGGATCCAATATCACAACCGGATCTAATAATATAGCCATCGGTTCGGGCGCTCTCATACAGACAGCTACAGTATCCAATCAACTCAATATCGGTAACTGGATCTACGGTGTCGGTGGAAATATCGGTATCGGAGTATCCAATCCTGGTGCAGCACTCGAAGTCAATGGGCAAGTAAAATTTACTGGATGAACCCCTGGTGCCGGTAAGGTCCTTACCTCGGATGCTACCGGGCTTGCTACTTGGCAAACCCCCGCTGTAGTACCTACTATGGGAACATGTACTATAGCTGCAGTGATAATCTCCAATACTGCTACCGCTCGCACCTGTACCGGAGTGCCTGCGAGTACTGCTACTGCCGTCAGCTGTAGTCCAAGTGGAGCATTCAGTACGCCGAATACGACTGCACTCTTCTGTCGAGCTGATGGTACACTCAACTCAGTAACATGTAATACAACAGCAGCGAATACGAATAGCCTGAGTTATAAGTGTACATGGGCACAATAATCGGAGAATCTCTGTTGTAAAAATCATCCCGAGAATTCGGGATGATTTTTAGTTTCTGGATTTTTTCTTGCGGGCGAACTTCTCGCGGATGCGGCGCATCTCCACGGCTCCGAGCTTCTCCTCTAGGACGATATCGAGCTCTCCATCAGCGTCGAAGAGAGACATATCGAGTGATATCCCACGCTCCCGCTTGAACCGATAGTCATCATAGTTCCCGTAGGAGATGATGAGCTCTCCATCTTCGATGATCCAGAGCTTGGTAGCGAGCTTGTTCACGAAGTAGCGATCATGAGAGATGAAGAGTATCGTCCCAGGATATGCTCTGATCGCGAGTTCGAGTGCCTCACGAGTCTCGGAGTCTAGATGGTTCGTTGGTTCATCGAGTATCAGGATATTGGAGCTTGAGGAGGTTTCGATTGCTCTCTGTCATTCTGTATCTCAGATATCATCTTGGATAGTTGAGATTCCTGCATATGCATTCTGACTGAGTAGACAGAAGAGGAGTCGCGATCGTTCACCTCATGAGAGTGAGGAGACTTTTTTATCTCGGTCAAAAAAAGAGAATCCATACATCCCGATGAGTCCGCTCACACGCTCATGAGTGTAGTTCAGTCCGTGCAGTGCGAAGTTGTCATAGATGCTCCTCGTCGTATCGAGCGTCTCATGGAGCTGTGAGAAGTAGAGGATGCGAGAGTTCTCATGGACCGACAGATAGCCTTCGAGTGGCTTCATCTGGCCGAGTATGGTCTTTATGAGAGTACTCTTTCCGACGCCATTCTCACCCACGATACCGATGCGATCTCACTTCGAGAGGAGTGCCTCACGGATATAGAAGAGTGGTTCGCGGCGACCGATGAAGACATCCTCGATTTTTATCAAGTTCTCAGCTCCGAACTTGTCATATGGGAAGTCGAACTTCACTCCTATGCGGACTTCAGGACGCTCGATGAGTTCTATTTTATCGAGTTGTTTTTCTCGGCTTTTGGCGAATCCTGCCCGTGACCCCGCTCGGAATCGGTTGATCAGAGTCTTCTCAGTTTCGAGGAGGATCTGTTGTTCTTCGTATATCTTTTCTTGCTTTGCGCGGACTTTGACCTTCTCGGCGACGGAGTCAGAATAGTTCCCAGCGTATCGGACGATTCCCATCTTCCCGAGGACCTCGATCACACCAGTACAGGTCTCGTCCAGGAATTCGCGATCATGTGAGACGATGAGATAGCCTCACTTCCAGGTATCGATGAGGTACTTCTCGAGCCACTCGACACTCGTGAGATCGATAAAATTCGTCGGCTCGTCGAGGAGGAGGAACTCAGGCTTGGACAATAGGATCTTCGCGAGGGCGATCTTCGTCCGCTCTCCACCCGATACGTTGGAAAGGGGTTTCTCCATGAGGTCATATATCCCGATCCCACGAGCGACACGCTCGACCTCGTTCTCATAGGTATATCCACCAAGCAGCTTATATCGATCGAGTGCATCGGTATATGCATCATATTCTCATGTATCTGCTAGTTTTTCTTCTTCTCTCGCGATGGTTCTCTCCAGTTCTCGGATCTCCGCGAACGCATCACGCAGCTCATCCCGTATCGTCTTCGTCTCATCCATGAAGTGGATCTGCTCGAGATACCCGAGTGTCATGGCACCCGTATTCTCTATGCCGCCTGTATATTCGCTTGTCTCGCCTGATATGATACGCATGAGAGTGCTCTTACCGACTCCGTTCGGACCGATGAGGGCGAGCCTATCGTCAGCGTTGATGACTGTATTGATGCGTCCGATGATCACTTCACCGTCGCGCTCGTAGGACTCTATGTGGATATTGAGATGCTTCATGGGAACAGTATATACAAAAATGGGCAGAAACAAGTTTTGTCATCCTGACTCTGTCATCTCGACTGCAGCGTAGCGGAATGGAGTGATCTTGCTTATCATTGGGCAGGATCTCTCCACTATATCCGTCACAGATACAGACGAATTACGGTCGAAATGACAGGGAACTAAAACACCTCAGCAAATCACTTCTCTGGGTTATCGAAAGTACGCAGGACTCACTCCTGTATGAGCCAGACTCTATTGGAGATATGTTCGAGGAGGTCTCGATCATGTGATACTATCAGACTCGTCCCATCAAAACTCTCGAGCATATTTTTGATCACTTCCTTGGAGTGGAGATCCAGATGGTTCGTCGGCTCATCCATAATGATGACGTGTGGGCGAGTGAGGAGCATCTTCGTGAGTGCGACCTTGGCTCGCTCGCCTCCTGAGAGGGTCGCGATTGTCTGATCCACCTTGTCACCTGTGATGAGGAGTCCACCGAGCATCGCTCGGATCTCTCACTCGTTGCCATAGCCCCGAGAGAGCTCTGCGATGATACTCGCACTCCCATCGAGGTCCGCGAGCACCTGAGAATAGGATCCGATGATGAGATCTGGATTGGTCGTGACGGTTCCAGATATGGCCGCGAGCTCACCAAGGATTGTTTTCAATAGTGTCGTCTTCCCAGCTCCATTGCGTCCGATGATCCCTATTTTGTCATCTTTGCGTACTATCAGCTCGCCACGAGTCGTGATGATCGGTGACGCATATCCGACAGCGAGATCCGTGATCGTCATGATCTTCTCTGGGAGTCGCTTACCAGCCCGGATCGTGATACCTCGTACGGTGGATTCACCCTCGGGCTTGTCTATACGCTCGATCTTGTCGACTTGTTTGATACGACTCTGGACACTATTGGACTTCGACGGAGTATAGCGGAACCGATTGATCCACGCTTCTTGCTCTTCGATTTCCTTTTTTTGCAGAGTATGTGCCTTGAGTTGTCTATCGTACCTTGCTTGCTTCTCGACGAGATATTCTGCGTATTTGCCTTGGTAGTTATTGAGACGCTTGCCTGATATCTCCACGATCCGATCGGAGGTATTATCGATGAACCTGACATCATGGGAGATCGAGAGGATCGCCTTTTTCCATATCTTGCAGAACCGCTCGAGGAAAATAATCCCCTCGATATCGAGATGGTTCGTCGGCTCGTCGAGGATGAGGAGATCGACCTCGGTGATGAGGAACTTCGCGATCTGCACCTTGGTCTGTTCGCCTCCTGAGAGCGAGAGAACATGCTGATCGAGCATCGCATCGGTAAATCCAAAATACCTGAGTATATCCGTCTGGAGATCATATCTGCGGTATCCATCGTGGTCTCTGAGGTAGGTCTTGATCGCATCCGCCTCTTCCCACTGCTCATCGTCCCACTCGATCTCGGTGAGTCGGTTTATCTGCTCGGTGATGTCTGGGAATACCATGAGCATCTCCGCTCTGAGAGTATTGGCTGTATCCTGCCAGAAGAGATCCTGTGAGAGGTATCCCACCTTGAGTCCCGTCGCTTTCTCGATGGTTCCCTTGTATTCTCACTCTCGACCGATGATCATCTTGAGAAGAGTCGTCTTACCGGCTCCATTTTTGCCGATGAGAGCCACCTTGTCCCGACGCGTGATGATCATCTCAGCATCTGCGAAGAGCTCGGTCTGTTCGATATTTTTCACGAGCCCTGTGATAGAGACGAGTGCGGATACGATACGAGACTCCGAGTTAAAAAGATACTCGGGAATGGACTCCAAAGTGTAGATCTTATTCGATATCTTGTCTATTTTGGATTCACCAAGTTCGAATTCTTTCTCGATATACTTCACGAGTCGCTTCATCTTGGTCTCTTCCTTGATCTTCTCACTCGCCATAGAGTCCATATAGTCCTGACACACTTCAGCGACCTCATCGTATGTGAAGTCGGGATGGGCGGTGATGACTCGGGTGATGAGAGATGGAATCATGGGTTTTTTATAAAAAAAACTTCCCGATAATAGGGAAGATTTTTGAGGATTATTATGGCTCCCCTCTTCCCAGAATGTTCGAACTTTTATCGAGAATTACTTTAAAGTAAAGGAGCGTTACGGAGATAATTTTTAGCACTATCACAACTTAGTATATCGATTATCTATGCTTACTCCGTTTACAACGTATATGAGAACAACTCTTATATATCCCAAGTAAATATTCGAACTTTGTTCGTACAGGTTTCGGGTAGTGTAAATTACTTTGGACAGTGTAGTGTAATTTTCAATAAAGTAAATGAAACTGGAAAGAAAAACTAGAAAATGACTGTCACAGGCTCAAGATTTCGGTACACGCGTAAAGAGTAGACTTTAAACTATAACTATCAGAATATGAGACGCAGGCGTTCAAAGGAATTTACATACGAGCATCACAGGCTATCTATAGGCACACTATACGCCCAAGGGCTATTCAGCCCTCCGCATACAGAGAGAAAAGGTGTACTGAAGTTCCCCGAAGCAAATGGAAGGTTTGTACGAGTGAAGTACTCTCTTATTATCACGCCATCAGATAAAGAGGGTTCACTCTATCTCGAGTACAAGAAACGTCACGAAGACGGACATATTATCACAGCATATGATGTTATTTTCTTAGAAGCAATAGAAGCTCAGAAAGGATGACTGAGGTGGTATTTCTCTGCCTATGATGAAAATAAAGATGCAAAGAAGTATTCAGTACTCTATATGTCGAACCAATGAGGTTTCTGCTCTCATGATGCACTGAACCTGACGTACGAGAGCAAGTATATGAACCCTCAGCAAATACGGAGGCGACGAATATTTCAAGTAGACATAGAAGAAGCTGAAATGCTGTTTGAAAGTATCAAATACATAAGAAGAAATGGTATTGAAACAAGGAAGATGAAGAGATACCAAAAGATGCTCCCAAGAATAGAAGAAGGTGAACAAGCTATTTTAGAAGAACATAAAAAACTCAGTGCTGAGTGTAGTAGATTTGGACTCTGAGAGGATTTCTATGATATCTCAGTAGTCTAGTGTGGATATAGAAAATATACTACTTTTCCCTTTGCAAAAGCCAAAATAGACATATAATACTTACAGATTATATGTACTCTTTCTTACGTTCTATGTACTCTCTGTATTATTATCAGAAACGACATTCACGACATCGCTTTCATCTCCTATCATAACTTGCCTACCAGCAAGTTTTTTTGTGTCCTTTGTACAAATGAAACTCACCGTCAAATTTCTATTCTTTTCCGACTTACTCTATGAAAACCACTAAAAACACCCTGGATATGACAGTATATCCTAAGGAAAACTCTCCGACAAATATTATTATCCCAAGTATAGCAGACAAATGACAGCAGGAAGTCCTCATAGTACTTGCAAGTATCTTCGAACGAGACTATGCACCAAGAACCAAAGAAGCAGTACTTGCTGATGTGAGACAATTCATAAGTTGGTACCAAGAATTGAACCAAGAAGTATTCCAGTTTCGCAGGTGTGTACAACGAGACTGCATAGACTACAAGCATATGCTTATCTCAGAGTGAAAAAGTGCCAACACGATAAATAGAAGACTCAGTCACTTGAAGATATTTTTCTCGGAAGCTCTGGAGATGGAGTATACGAGCAAGAGTCCGATGCAAGGTGTAAGGCAACTTCCAAAACCAGTAGGAATGCCAAAGGCACTTTCGCAAACTGAATATAGAAAACTCCTCAGAGAAGTAGAACTCAGAGGAAGCACTAGGGACAAGGTTATCATAGAGTTGATGAGTCTCTGTGGACTCAGGTGTGGAGAGGTAGTACGACTTCAGTACAGGAATATATCACTCGCAGAACGAAGCGGGAAGATAGACATACTTCACTCCAAGGGAAACAAGAGCCGAGCTATTCCTATTCCTCTCGAACTCAGGAACACCCTGAAGGAATTTATAGACAAGTGTCCTCCTATAACTCAGGAGGATTTTTTGTGCCAATGACAGAGAGGTACGCTTACCGAGTCAGGCATAGCAAAGATGCTTAACATATACGGAGGCTTTGCGAATGTCGTACTGAGTCCGCATACACTCAGGCATACATTTGCAGAGAATTTCCTAAAGAGTAACCCATCAGATATCAATGCTCTCAGTTCTCTTCTCGGACATAGTAGTATCATAACGACTAGCATATACACCAAGCAACGCTTTTCAGACCTCCAAGAGAAGATGGAGAAGCTGAGTTTATAATGAGATTATAAATGACTGATTGTTTTTTGTTTGCCCTAGTCCTCCTCGTCCCTTTCCTCTTTGCCTCTCTCTATAACTTTTCTATTTTTCTATGACTATCTCTCTTCACGGAAACACTATCTCATTTGCCTTTGATACTCCAATACGAGAAACTGGCTACTTAGCAGAAACATTCGACCTCAGCAAAAAACCAGCCTACGCAACACTCTGAATACAGGAACTCATACACTCCAAGAATGATATAGCTCTTCAGATAGTTCTATGAGCTATATTTGGTACACTCAGTAAGACTGCGAGACTTCAGAAACTTGATTATATTCAGAACATAACTCTGAACGGAGTGGAAGTGTGGTGCATAGATGACGGAGAGTCAATATGCTTGATGACGAAGGGGGAGTATTAAAGTTCTTGTAAAATTCTCTTCAATGCATAATATGTGATGAGTATTTTTGAAACCACTTTATGCTATATAAAAAACTATCTGAAATTACCTCCATTGACATCGAGGCTCTTATCGAAAATGAAATTGCCGAAAGCCAGACAATAGACTTTAAGACAACGTACAGTTTATGAGGTGATGATGGAAAATGAAAATTTCTAGCAGATATTTCAGCCTTTGCAAATTCACAGTGAGGAGATATTATTTTTGGAATACGAGAAGACGGTGGTATTGCCAAAGAAATAACACCTCTAGTATGACTGAACTTTGATGAAGAAAAAAGGAAAATAGAACAACTCGTTATGATGGGATTGGAACCAAGAGTTATTATTCAGATACAGGAAGTAAGTGTGGAATGAGGATATGTCTTGATTGTAAGGATTCTTAAAAGCCACCTTTCCCCCCATAGAGTAATATTTACTGGGTATAATAAAACCCAGAATGAGTTCTATTGAAGAAACTCAGCTTGAAATTTTCAGATGAATGTAGTGCAACTTCGGGAACAATTTTTAATTTCTGACAAGGTGGGAGAAAAAATAGAAAACTTTATCAATAAAAGAATTATAGAGATACAGACTGGCACACTTCCAGTATCAGTAGATATAGCCCAAAATAGAGGAAAGATACTTTTGCATATTATTCCTTTCGATTCATTGAGCTGAAGAAATGAGGTTGTTTCGCCTCTTCGAGCAAGGGAGATATTGCGTAGAAATAGCCAATGTCTAGCTCCACTATGATATAGTTCTTGATGGAATGATACTATCAATTATGAAGGATATATGTTGTATTATTCTTCGGAATTTTCTAATGAAAATAACTTAGCATATACACAGATATATAGAAATGGCATTATGGAATGACTGAATACATATATTATAGCGGAGCGTATGGATAATTCTCAGCCAATTCGAAGGATTCCTACAAAATGGTTTGAGGAAGAGATGATGGAAAGTATAAAACAATATTTACAATTCCTAAAAATACTCGATATACAAACTCCTGTGTATATTGGGCTAACATTACTTGATGTTAAATGATGTTCCTTAGGTGTGCCTGCTGGACGAATTTCAACAAGAAGTACAACTATTGAGAAGGATATCTTACAACTTTGAAGTTTTGTATTAGAAGACTACGAGTCTAGCTATCTACCTGATTTAAGGCACCTCTTTGACAGATTATGGCAAACCTGTGGTTACCTCGGTTCTATGTATTTCAATGAAAAATGAGACTGGGTAGGTTAGTGTATTATAACCCGATATCTTCCCAAGGGTCTGCCTCTTGGAAACCTGGCTTTCCAATAAGATGCTCTACTTGTGCCTGTATGCTCCTAATTTCTCCTTGTGTGGCACTTGGTACTATTCAGCTGTAGGCATCCTGATTGACTATGATACTTTTAAATATTCATTTCTCAGGAATAGTTTCATCTGGAAGGGGTGTATTTCGAGGTGATACTATAAGATAGTATTTCCCATTATATTCGAACTCTCATACATTTCGTGCTATCTGTCGCCCCTGTTCATCTTGGGGTTTCGATTGGAATAAGTTAATAAGCTGATAGCGTTCTTGATTATTTTTTTTA
Organism: Candidatus Altimarinota bacterium; assembly: GCA_031407385.1. Classification (GTDB taxonomy): domain Bacteria; phylum Patescibacteriota; class Gracilibacteria; order BD1-5; family UBA2023; genus JABFSX01. Next base: position 24,714 of record JANOIH010000022.1, read on the forward strand.
TCAGCATCTCTTAGGGTTGCATCCGTATATTCTATACAAACATAGTCGAGATAGAAATTATCTAAAATATTTCTTCAGCTATCAAAGTGGGGTATTGCTTGTTGGGATTCTTGCATATATCTTCCGAGTTCTGTAAAAATATTCCAAGGAATTCCCTCGGGGACATTTTTTATTTCAACAAAAGCCTCTACTTGATAAGAGTTCATACCGTCTAGCTTTGTTTCTTTGGGAATTGGTATAGTGAGTCGCATATTAATAAAAGTTATTTATTTTCAACAGGAAGTTTGCTTCTTCAGAAGTCTATGAGATAAATGTTTCCGTCTGGTGTTTTCATTGCGTTTCACCAGTGCCCATCTCCGTGTTTATACCCATTAGAATTAAGAAGAGTGATAAGTTTTTCTACATCCTCACTTCGCATCATTTTAGTTCATTCAGATTCTAAGTCAACGATAAAGTGTCTATCGGTATCATTCATCCATCTTGTATCCATTTCTGTACTACTCTTTGGATATGTTTGTAGTCATCGCCCTCTCAAAAATATATCAACTTCATTATCTGTTAAGTTTTTATACCAACCATCTGGAAGGTCTTTGAGGGAGGCAGAATGTACTTTGATGGTTACCAGAGTTTTCAGGGCGTGTCCATTTACTTTTTCCATTTCATAGACTCATCGCATTCATTCTAGTTCGCGTATATTTGGTATCTTGAATTTTTGGAGATAAGCATACTCAGGCTTATCTTTGAGTTTTGCTTTGAGTATTATTAGTGCTTCGAGAAAAGCCTTCTGGTTTTTGAATTCCACATCGAGCTTATCTCCATTTGGTTTCTCTATTTTTATAACTTTAGTTGTGTCTGGATGTCTCAAAATGATTCAGTTATTTCATTCTCCGATTATATCTTTGTGAGATAGGTTTGGAAATACTTCTCTGAGTTTTTTGTATTTTTCTCAGGCAAGGAACGAGTATTCAGGGTCTTCGTAGAGGATTTTATACTTTGTTGTTTCAGGTGTTGTATGAGTTTTTTCTTGCGAGCTTACAGTTTGTTTCTCTGGGATTTGTTCTTTGGGAACTTCTGATGGTGTAGTTTTTGGAGTATCTGTTCTTTTTATTGGGGGTGAAGGAGTGTGAGAAAGTGTTTGAGTGACTTGCCCGACGGCTTGCTTTATGGGTTCAGTTTTAGAGAGAATGCTTGCCATCATCACGTCGACTGTCTTTCCCACTTCGGCATCATATCCTGTCTTGGTCATTTTTCCACTTTGCATCTTGGCTTCCACGAGTCCTGCATAGAGCATTTGTTTAGCCTTGTCTTCTCCATAGTTCGTCTGTATCCATTTCACGAATTCTCATTTTACTTCTCAGGCTTGTATCTGTTTTCACTCTTTCGCTATCTTGCCTCTGAGAGAACTTGCGAAGCCTTCCTTGGCTCAAGGTATAGCTATCATAAGCATAGCGACTATTTTGGCAGTATCATCTCATCCGTATTGCTTGGCGAGAGCTTCATATCAGGCGAATTTTCAGACTTCGAGAGAGAAGTTCACACCGAACTTTCAGAGAGAAGTCGCAATTCATTCTCCTGTCTGAGTTTTTATAGCATTCACTCAGGGAATTATTTTTGTTACCACTCAAGGCACACCATTACTGAGTTTTTCAGTAGCTTGTATAGAGACTTGAGCGAGTTTTGGACTCATCGCAACAGCGGCTCATACTGATTTTCAGATAGCTCATCAGGCAACCAGGAGTCCAAGTTGGTCCAAACTCAGAAAAGTATTGCCAAAGTCAGTAAGCCATTTCTTTCTCGCATATTCGAGTTTTCCCATTCGCTCCTTGTCTGCTTCTTTCTCATAGGGGGTTCACTTGAGTTTATCATAGTAGGACTCAGCGAGGATATCTCCATTGATGATGAAGTCTTTGAGGTTTCTAGCTTTACGGAGATTGTACTCTTGCATCGCTGTATCTACTGGCGTTCCTCCTGATAGAGAAGACATATATTTCGCTTCAGGACTCATAAAGAATGCCACCATACTTGGGTCTTTCTGTATATCTTCTATCCTCTGTCAGGAAGAGAGAGCATATTCGAGTCTGAGTAGTGATGAGAAAACAATATTGGAACGAGCTTGGAAATTCTCTATGGTCTCAAGTCTCTCTCCTGTATTCGTCTTTCCATCTCATCGTACCAGAGTAGAGAAACCCATAAGATTCTCTGGGTTTGCAAAGTTCCCAAAAGTAAGCTCTTTTGCTTTGAGTTCGGTTATCATCTGCTCCATTATTTGTTTCTGCTTCGAGAGAGCCTCCTTGATGACAGGAAGAGCAATACGAAATACCTCCTTTGTTCGTACATCTTGTGTCGTTTCGGGAGGTCTCTCTCGTTCTCTTTGCTCTCTTTGTTCGCGTTGTTTCTTTTGTTCAGCAAGTCTGCGTTCTGCTTCGCTATTGTCTCGGGATGATGGTGTTTCGAGTCAAGCCATCGACTGTAGATATTGGTATGATGAAATATATGAGTTTAGTGTAGCACAATGCAGAAAAGAAAGCAAAAAATGACCAGAGTAAAGATACTCGTAGCTATACTATTTCTGTCTAAGCGAAAATATTTGCCTTTGAGCGAGAAATTCATATACTCTTTCCATACAGTAACTCAGTTCAGAAGAGCAAAGAAGACTAGCCAGACTTATAATTTTATTATAACAATAGCTAGTCTTTTATATTCTCTCGTTTACAAGGCGTTCGGAGTCAAAACCTATCTATCTCACTTTCAGAAGAAAAACTCTTCTAGGAGGGAGAAAATGGTGGTTCTGACTCGAATTCTCTTCAGTGAAATAGCCATTACTCGATGATATTCGCTTTTACCAGAGGAACACAGATATTCCAACCTGCTTGAGAAGTATAGCATTGTTCACCCCCAACAACACCATATATCGTCACCCAGTCTCATTCCACATAGTCATTTGACCAATTCACGAATGTCATTATTTGGTCATTGTAGCCATATCCATCAGTATTTATCTGAAATACAGCATTTGTTCCTTCTTCATCAGCACTAAATATTTTTCACTTGAAGCGTATACGCTCTCCTTTGTATTTCTCAGGGTTCTTCGAGAGTTTCGCATATGCAATAGGACTATAGGTTTTCTTTTCTTCTTCGAGAGCTTGTCTCTTATCGTCTTCCTCCTTTTTTAAGGCAAGTCGTTCCTCTTCGGCTTGTCTCTTTTCTTCCTCTATTGCTTTTTGTTCTGCTAATTTCTCAGCATTTATCTCTTCAGAAGTTTTGTTTCTGGTTATGAGTAGACTATTTTCATCAGAGAAATACTTGTTTTTCGTTTGTATTGTGATTGGCGTTTCTACTTGAGATAGTTCAATAGAGGTTTTATATACTTCACCACTACCAGATATATTCGCTCCATTCACAGTAACTGTATCTGCACTTTCTGCACGGAATATGAGAGTGTAGCCAGTATTCGTTCACTGATTCTTCGTATCACTTGTGATAGTTATTTTTGGAACTGGTGTTTTTGCTTTTTCTTCTAGCATTATGCGATTTTCCTCATCTTTTACTTTTTGTTCAGCAATTTTTTTGTCAGATATAGTTTGCTCTGCTAATTGAGCTTGATGACTAGAGTAAGCACTCATTCCCAATATACTGAGAAATACTATACCTACGAGCAGTCATATAGAGCCGTACACTTTTCAGAGGCTCACTCCACGAGTTTTACTTACTCAGACGATTTGCTTATGGAGGTACAGGACTCAACGATAGATAGCTAGAACTATATATTCAAATAATTTGCCAATAGAACAGATGAACAGGAAAATTTCCATCAAAATACTTCCATCGGGATTCTTATCCTCCCATTCTTTATTGCTATCGAGGCGTATTTTCTTGGTGGGAGGAGTGTTATCTTTGGGAATATCCCAGCTGAGTATATCGCGTTTAGCTATCTCATACTCTTGTTTGGTCATTTCGCCATTAATAAATTTTTCTTGGTACTTAGAGAGTTCTGCAACCTGTTCAGGAGAAAGAGACATAAAAATGAAGTTATAAAATAGGAGTTTATAGGAGCATTATCTTTTCTTTTTTTATCTTGTACTGTTCTTCAGTAATTTTCCCATCTGCCCAGTCATTGAGTATGGCACTGAGCTTTTCTTTTTTCATTGCATCAAGTTCTGTATTTTCTTTTGGTACTGGTATTTCTTTCTCTGTATTTTTCAGAAGTGCCTGATATTGCAATTGTTGCATCCTCATAAGTTCCTTATGGTTCTCATCTGGTTTCTTCGATGAAAGGAGAGTAAATAGAAGACCAAGGAGTGGACTGAATATCAGCGAAAGAAAGAACGCAAGTCCTCACCCTATATTACGGGAAGAACCCATTATTCAGACAAGAAGACAAAAGATTAAGTATAGAACAAAAATGCCCATAATTACACTGGTTAGAAAGTATAAGTTCTTTTGTAGTAAAGAAACGGTTGACCAAGTGCCAGAGCTAAATACAATAAAAAAGCTCGTCATTCGGTGCTTAAACCCTTTGTTCAATAGTAATATCGAAAAAGTAATGACGAGCTTTTTGCTGACATCATTCTCAAATTAAGACACTATTGTGCCATCGGGTTTAGACTCATACATAATACGAAATTCTCGTTCTTTTACAAGCCTTGTTTTTGGAATATGTAGAGATTATAGAAACAAGAGGAGGCTTATTGTGGAATGAGGTTTACAAAGATGCAAAGAGACATACAATACAGGTATATAGTGCGTTTGTTCTGGCTTTCTTCATTCGTGGCGTTTGGAGAAGGCAAAAATAAGCACACTATACATATATCCCCATAACGCCACACTATGGAAAATAAAAAAACAAGAATTCGACCTATAATTACTCAGAATGTCGATAAATGATGAAGACATAGAATTATAGATGTAGAAGTTCCACTGGATTCCAATGGAAAACCAAAACATATATTTGTGTATCTTAGACGTAGTACTAGTAATAAACAAGAACTCTCACTGCAACGCCAAGAAGATAGTGCATTAGATACTATTCTTGGAAATGGTTATAAAGAAAGTGATGTTGAATACTACATTGAGTCCAAAACAGCATATTGATGAGTAAGAGTAACAGCAAATGGAATTATTCAGAGAAGACGAACTGAGTTTACGAGAATGCTCAGAGATATAGATAGTTCTCCTGTACCAGTTGCCATCCTTGCTTATGAGGATTCTCGACTATCGCGGAATGATATGGATAGCCAGGAGATATTAGCAAGGTTATTTGGAGAATACGAGGCTGAAAAGAAAAATATAGAGAAGATTGTATTTAACGGTGGCGAGACTTGGACGGATAAGAGCAATAAAGGAGATATTAAGCAACGGCTTTTGGATAGGTATAAAGAGAGTTTAAAAACTGGAGAAAGAAGTGCAAAAGCAACTCTTCGAGAGCTTCGGAAAGGCAGATATATACTCTCTACCCCCGTAGGTATTATTCGAATTAAGAAAGGCGAAGATGCACTCAAGCTAGATGTTAATATTGCTCATATTATTATACGAGCTTGGGAAATGCAAGCTGAAGGGAAAAATAAAAAGACCATTACAGGTTACCTTAACAAATGGGGGATTAAAATAACAGATACTTTTGAACAATATTTTAGAAATACTATTTATGCAGGATTTCATATAGACCCTGAGAACGGTAAGCGATTGCCAATGATGTTTGAGTGAGGAAGGGCTCCAATGAGTATGGATTTATGGGAGCGGGTACAAAAAACCTTATGAGTACGAAGAAAGTCAACATATTGAGCAAAGCAAGATGATGACACTATATCCTCTCTCTTAAAATGGGAGGATGAACCAGTAAAGTTACACGGATTTACAATAGACCACAAGAAATGATGACGATTTTATAAAAGTAACGCTTATGGTGGCTATAATACATCTCGGCTGAAGGTAATAGAAAGTTTTATAGAGACAGCCATACCAAAGATACTGAAGCTTTATTGTAACATACAGCAATGAATAGAAACACAAGTACAAAAATGATTTTATGAGAAAAACGATAATGTTATACACTATGAAGATAGTGATTATTCAATAACAGACTTAAATAGTCGAGTGGATAGCTTTACAGTGGAAGAAAAGAAAAGACTAGCGGAGATTGACATATGAGAGAATGAACTTCAGGCAAAAATATTTCTTCTTGAAATATGAGAGGATATATGAATTTTAAAGTGACTGCATTCAGATGAGCAAGTTAAGTGTGCCTATGAATTATATGCATACGCTATTTCTTCAGCTAACTCAGATGAGCAAAAGATGTATGCTTTAAATAGAAGAAAGCGTGCATATACTAAATGTAAGACGGAATATAGGAAATTAGAGAAAGAAAAAGATATGATTATTGGTCTCCATAGTAGCGATACTCTTGAATTCGGAGAGAAAGAATTCAAACTTTGAACAGTAGTTGAAGAAAAAATTTCAGCGTATCTTAGAGAAGTTTTTAAAGACTCATCTATTATAGAAGATGATGAGTTAGAAAAATTAGAAAAAGAAGAGTATCTGAAAAGACTTATATCCAATAAAGAGAGGAAAGAAAAAGAAAAGAAAAATATTTACAAGAATACTTTGAAAAAAGATAGTGTGGATGCAGAGATGGAAGCGATAGCAAAAGAGGCAATGGAAGATATTCAAAAAGAGATAAATTCCATAGAGATAACGATACAAGAACTTTCAGAACATACCGATATGGAGGAATTTTTAGTACTTCTTCCCGAAGTTTTATCTAAAACATTCGAACTCTGCGGTAAGGCTATCTCCAATAAGAAAATTGAGGGTATAAAAGATGAACTTGATAAGCTCATCAAACTTGCCACATTCGAACTTTCTGTAAGTACCAAAAAAGAGCTTACAGTAAAGCTCTTTGAGGGTTTAGAAGATGTTCTAAAGTTGAAAAACAAGGAATGGCTCCCCGAATTGGATTCGAACCAATGACCTACCGGTTAACAGCCGGTTGCTCTACCGCTGAGCTATCGGGGAATAGTGCAGGAACGCGAGCATATTATGAAAGTTATGCGAAATGTCAAAATTTTTTCTTGAAAAATGTATATATTTCCCTACAATCCTCATATCTAACGCCACACTATGACAAAAAAGTTCTATATCACCACGCCGATCTACTACTCGAACGGAGTTCCCCATATCGGACACGCATATTCTTCTCTTATCGCTGATACGATAGCGAGTTATCATAGACTATCGAAAGAAGATGTCAGATTCTGTACTGGAGTCGATGAGAACTCTCAGAAGGTCGTCGAGTCCGCTGAGTCACTCGGTATGGAGACGATGGCATATGCGGATATGATGGCAGGCAAGCATAGGGAAGTGTGGGACGGTATCGGGATCAACTATACTGACTTCATCCGTACGACGGAGACTCGGCATAGAGACTATGTACAGCAGGTTCTCCAAAAGTCCTTTGATGCAGGCGATATCTATGAGGGATTCTATGAGGGACTCTATTGTGTCGGGTGTGAGGGATTCAAAAAAGAGTCCGATCTCGTAAATGGAAACTGTCCTGATCATCCGAACAAGCCTCTCTCACACCTTAAGGAGAAGAATTATTTTTTCCGTCTATCGAAGTATCAGGATAGGATCCTCGCGTTCTATGAATCTCATCCTGACTTCGTACAGCCTCGAACGAGATACAATGAGATCATCGAGTTCGTCCGTGGTGGGCTCGAGGACTTCTCTATCTCTCGTGAGACGAACAAGTTCGGTATACCACTCCCGTTCGACCCATCACAGGTGACCTATGTCTGGTATGATGCCCTTTTTAACTACCTCACTGTCGTCCAAGACGATGAGTCGAAGTGGTGGCCAGCGGATATGCACGTGATCGGGAAAGATATCGTCAGGTTCCATGGGATATATTGGCCTGCGATGCTCTGGAGTGCTGGATATGAGGCACCTCACCAGCTCCTCACGACAGGACACTTCACGGTCGATGGACAGAAGATGTCCAAGTCTATCGGCAATGTGATCGATCCAGTAGAGTATATAGACGAGTACTCTCGAGATATGCTCACACTTTATCTCTTCACGGCATTTCCGATCGGAGAAGATGGGGACTTCTCACGTGATCAGGCTATATTGAGTTTCAATGCAAAACTCTCGAACAATGTCGGCAATCTCCTCAATCGTGCTATCGCTCTCGCCCTCAAGATCGAGGGTCGCATATCTGGATCAGTATGAAAAGTATGAACTCCTAAAATAGATCAATATATCTCTCTCATGGATAGCTCTGATCTCAAGGGATCACTCGAGCTCGCATTTGCCTATGCGACGGAGATCAATCAGTATGTCGAGGAAAACGCTCCATGGAAGATGGATATCACTATTCCAGAACAGAGAGAAAAACTCGAGAACATACTTTTCATACTCCTATCAAACCTGAGAAAGATCTCGATTATGCTCCTCCCATTCTTCGATGTGAAGATGCGAGAGCTCCTGACTCGTATCGGTATGCCATATGCGGACAGTATCTCACTCTCGGAGAATCTCGCCCTCGATCCTACAGAATTCTCTATCGCTGAGAAGTGAGAGCCACTCTATATGCGTATCGCTCCAAAAGTCTAAATAATCATCATGACAGCAAAATCTATCATCCCGAAAGACGCAGAACTCATGTTCTCATGAGTGAGATCTCAGATCTATCAGTGGGATCAGATCGTCTATGACGGGTCTGTTCGGAGATTCGAGCTGATTCGGTTCATCGATGGAGCGTTCGTCTTGCCGATACTGCCTGATGGACGGATACTGCTCACGAGACAGGAACAACCAGGTCGTAGCGAGTTCATCTCACTGCCTGGAGGATCGTTCGACTCGCCAGATGAAGATGCTATCGTATGTGCTCTGCGTGAACTGCGCGAAGAGACAGGGTATACGACTGACACACTCGTCGAGTGGATGACCTATCATGGCACAAACAATGTCCATACAGAAGTACACTACTATATCGCTCGAGATTGTATATACGAGTGAGAGATAGCGGGAGACTGAGGTGAGAAGATCACAGTATTTACCGTATCGTTCGACGAGTTCCTCGAGCTCGCATCGGATCCAGGATTCCACCATCACTGGAATCTGCTCCCGATCCTCTACGAGGCTCGACTCCATCCTGACAAAAAAGAAGAACTCAGAAAAAAACTCTACGGTGCGTAGAGTTTTTTTATTTTCTAATGGATGAGATCCTGAGCTTGCGGGTATCTCAGGATGACACCATACACCTATAACTCGATCACTCGCCATCCTGCATCATCCTGCACTGACATGATCACCTTCTTGTCATAGCCGAATGTCACATCCAGTCCAACATCGTTCCAGATGCCTGGTATCATTTTTCAGTTCTTTCTTACTTGGTATTTTCCATCATTCTTTTCGAGGAATATATATTGTTTGGGATTGGTGATATCGAAGAATGCATAATCTCCAGATATATCGTCATGGGTATATCCAGTATCTTGAACTATAGTATCGCTATTGCGATATATCCCCCAGATCCCACCAGAGAGTCCAGCATAGATGATCGATGATCCATCAGCACCAAGTCGAGGATTCATATATCCAGTGAGTCTACAGAGATTGCCACGGAATCGTGTAAATATACAATACTGAGATTCACCGATCGGTCGTGCAAAGAATGCATATGCGTTTCCACTCTTCTCTAAGAACGTCTCACGTACTTCACTAAACTCTTTGCCGGTACTCACGCCATCATATATGATGCGCTCTATATCGTTCTCCTGAGCGATATATATACTGTGAGAGCCATTATTCTTCCAACTACCTGATCTATATCCTGCTCGGATATTCTCTATGGGTGTTCCGTTTTTGAGTACGATGAGTTCGCCGCTCTCCGTCCGAGCGAGGGCAAGCGTATCATATCCACTCTTGGATATACCGAGTCCAGATATGCTTGCATAGGATTCACTTATGCTCTTTCCTCATTTTTGTATCTCGTATCATGTAGGAGTTCTCGCTATCCAGGCCGATGTCGCTGTGTCTCCTGCCATGACGAACGATCACTCGATGATCGATACTCCTGTATAGGATATGGTCTGTCTCTCTGTCATGATAGTAGTGACGCCATCCATGTCCGTGATGATAGCATCTCCTGAGGTATATGTCACTGAGCCTGATGTTGTCTGTACTCCATCGATCCATGTGCCGACGCTCGATGTCACGATATCTCTTCCTGCCACAGTCCGAGAGACTATATCTGATCATGGATACCAGACTCCAGATGGTTCCACTGTGGCACCTGAACTCGTAGGCACGACGAAGGAGATGCTATCATTCTGACGTTCGAAAGTCAGTCACAGAACTCCACTATATGCTTGACTCTGTGTCACTCCTGAGAGTGTTGTGAGTGATCAGGTTGCGAATACCTTCTCGAGGATAGATCGATCCTTCTCTCCTGATATATCTCATAGTGATGCACCGATGATGAGCGCCGAGAGTCCGATGAGTGTGACCGTGCCAACGATCCCGATGATCGCGTCGGAGAAGATGGAAGATGATCATTCTTCGTCGATATGATCTGTGGTGATCGTGTAGAGGATCGCGATAGAACCAACTATGATAAAAATCCAACCCCAGCGCATATCCACAACCTCAGCTCCTGACTGCAAGGCGTGCACTCACCCAGTCAGCGCTATGTATGACATATATCAGAGTATGACGAGGAGCGTGAGTCCTACGACGCGGAATCCGCCCCAGCGACGTATACTCACGAGATAAAATCCTATCGCAAGCAAAAATAGTATCAGATATGCGAGTATCTGCATATCTGTAAGTGGGAATGGATATGCCATAGTGCCATTGGAAACAACAGGTGCGATCATCCCAGTGAAGAGACTGATGATCCCGATCATCCCAGCGTGAGAGCGAGAAAAAGTCATATAAAAGTATTATACAATAAACGACAATAGACATTGTACATATTTCCATATAAATGCAAGAAAAAACCAGGAAAACACGAAAAAACCTGCAAAAGCAGGAAAAATATCGAGAGATCAAAACCTATGCAGCGAAAGTATTGTGTTCGTATGCGAGTGCACGTTCACGTTCAGTGCGGGCAGCTTGTGCCAGTTTTTGCGTAGCGCTCATCTGTATCATGGTATCGGGGTCGATCCCGAATTCTCTGAGAGCCTGGATGCGTGTATGTTTGCGGGTGGCAGCATGTGCGCCGAGGAGCTTGCTCATAATTTGTATTTTTATGTATTATGAGTAGAGTGTATCATATTATCTCTCGGGTGTCAAAAATATCATCCCTATGAATATCAGACTCCGTCTCGCGAACTACATCACGCGGTATGCCCCATCACGACGCAAGATATCAGTATACCTCACCAAGAAAAAATGTGAGTCGATACCCGAACTCCTCTCAGAGGTCGGATATGATGAGGAACTCATGATCGATATATGGATGCGCAGTCTCCTCTCGACTGGCAAGGGACGACGCGAGATCGTAGCCAAGCTTATCAAAAAAGAATTCCCAAAAGACCTCATCGAAGAAAAAGTAGCACTCTCTGATGAAGATATCATGGACTGGGAGAGCAATCGATGACAGATCGAACACCAGATCACCTCACTCCTGCAGCGCGGGAAGTCACTGCGTATCGTCTCTATGACACTCGTGGGCAAGTATCCGTACTTCCGTGATGAGATCCGAGAATATATCGAGTGACTCGATGATAGTGACTCACTGCAAAAAGAAGTGCAAAAATACAAAAATAAATATAATCTCAATATCTCCTCTGAGAAACAAAAATTCTATGCAGCGCTCATGAGAAAAGGATTCTGATATAGTGAGATCAAAAAAGCTATAACAGTAGATAATGAGTAGAGGGTTATATTTTCCTAATCTTTCAAGAATATGTTCATCTGTTCCAATTGCCAAGCGACATCTGCCAAGTGGACAGGGAAGTGTCTGACGTGTGGCGAGTGGAATACCTTTCTCGAATCCAAGCCACTCAAAGCGAATTCCAAGATCACTGGTGGAAAAGTCCTCGAAACGTCCAAAATCAACATCAATATCCACTCTACAGGACTCCAGAGATATGAGAGTGCCTCAGGAGAACTCGATAGTGTCCTCGGTGGTTGACTCTCTGCAGGCTCGCTCGTACTGCTCTCAGGAGAACCAGGGATAGGGAAGTCGACACTGGCACTCCAGATGGCAGAGTGGTACAGCAGTAGTGCAAAATCAGATACATGAGATACTCAGGTGCTCTATGTGAGTGGAGAAGAGCATCTGGCTCAGATATCGGCACGCGCCCAGAGACTCGGTGTCACGAGTGATCGTATCTCTATCGTGACGGAGTCAGATTTTGACTCTATTGTCGTGACTATCGAGCGTTCCACGGCTCGCATCATCATCATAGACTCTCTCTCGGTCCTCTCATCGAGCTCGATCGAAGGGTCACCTGGTAGTGTCTCTCAGATACGCATCATGACAGAGATGTGCATGAATATCGCGAAGAAGATGCATAAGTCGATCATACTGATCGGACATGTGACGAAGGATGGATCGATCGGAGGACCGAAGTCACTCGAACATCTCGTGGATGTCGTGCTTTTTCTCGAGTGAGTCCGCACGGAGAATTATAGGATACTGCGGGCACTCAAGAATCGATTCGGACCAACAGATAACGTATGACTATTTCGTATGGAGGAGAACGGACTCATCGATCTCGCGAATCCTGGTATGGAGTTCATCGATCCAGATAACGCGGATCTCGCTGGCTCTGCCCTGACTTTTACCATCGAAGGGAATAGGCCACTCCTCGTCGAGATCGAGGCACTCACGACGTATACCAAGTTCGGCTATCCGAAGCGCTCTGCTCGTGGAGTCTCTCAGGGCAAGCTCGAACTCCTCATCGCCGTGATGAGCAAGTTTACCAAGGTGAATCTCGAATCTTCTGATACCTATCTCAATGTTGCTCGTGGGCTCACCCTCTCTGAGCCTGGTGTGGATCTCGCCTGTATAGCTGCGATATCCAGTAGCAAAAAAGAATCCCCACTCTGAAAAACGATCTATCTCGGGGAGGTCTCACTCACTGGCTCACTGAAACCCGTCTACATGCTCGACCGTCGCCTCATGGAAGCGGCGAAGCTCGGATTCACCCATGCGGTGATACCTGCGACATACGAGTGAAAAATCCCAAAGGGTATGGAAGTAAAACGACTCAAAAGTGTAAAGGATCTATAATCCCTGCTATTCCTGCATATATAGGAATCCAGCATAATAGGAATCCATCTGTGTTCCAATAAAAAATCCTACAAAATGTTTTGTAGGGTTTTTAGAAAATAATAGGGTAAATAGAAAAAATAGTGTGCTACTTTTGGTTCCTAAAAGTGATCCAAAGTGCTATAAATGACTCTAATCTCTTTGGGCTGAGTCACTTATGTTCTTTGATTCATTCTTCTGCAAATACTCAGAAATATCACTC
>JANOIH010000031.1:0-31675 GCA_031407385.1 Candidatus Altimarinota bacterium
ACTATCCGATTGAAACCAAACAGATCTCAACTTCTAACAAACCATACTTACTTCTTCTGTCCTCTCCATCTCAATAGTCGTAGACCCTTCTAGGGTCTTTTTGCTAAAGCCACCCCCTTTGGGGGTGGATAGTTACTATGATATGTTTTCATATTCCAATTTCAGTTCTCAAATCAACAATTGTAGATATATTTATAGCTTGGAGAAGGTGACTTTTCCCACTTCCATTGACCCCTGAGAGTATTATTAGATTACCATCGAGATCCACCTCATACTTTATAGGAAATGATTTATGTGTTTGACTGAATCTTATTTTCATACTATTTTTTAGTTATTTTTTAAATAAAACATTACACCCCTATCTTCCACACTCCCTTCTCCCGAAATGCTGGGATAGTCTGGCGTGAAAATCAGATCCTATTTTTTTGCACCAAAAGTATCACAACTCGCAACACTCTTCTCAGTATATCCAGTAGTGAACCACTTTTTGCGATCGGCTGATGAGCCATGAGTCCATGTCTCTGGGTTGACGCGACCTGTAGTCGCCTGTTGTATACGATCATCTCCGACAGCAGATGCAGCGTCGATCGCTTGGGATATCTCATTCGGCTCTATGATCCCTTTTCATTGCATGACTCCCGCCCAGATACCCGCATAGCAATCCGCCTGGAGCTCGAGTGCTACGGAGAGCTCGTTCTGCCTGTCGGGATTTTGTTGCATGAGTGAGTTGACGCTCTGGAGTGTACTCATCTCATCCTGGATATGATGAGCGACCTCATGGGCTATCACATATCCCTGAGCCACATCCCCACCACGAGCTCCGAACCTCTTGGTCAGCTCATCGAAGAATGTCTCATCCAGATAGATCGTCTGATCCAGATTGCAATAGTGCGGGCCAATCTCCGAAGTAGCACCACCACATAGAGATGTCGTAGCATCACGAAACAGTACCAGCTTCGGTGGTTGGTATGACTGCCCCGAACGCTCGAATGTATCACTCCACAGTGTATTGTTCGATCCGAGTACTGATGATACAAACTTCTCATATGTATCTACACCATCGTATTCATTTGTGACGGTGGTTGTTGTTTGGCTCTGATTCCCACCTTGCATCTGACTGAGGAGATCGAGTGCTTGATCTGTTCCGCCAAAGTACCCAACTGCGAGGACGAGGATGATCCCTGTCACACTAATACCCCCGACGACGCCTGCCGTCCGCGTCCCCCGACGATCCTCGACGTTACCCGTTTCACTGATTTGATCCCATTTTGCCATAGATATGTAGATAGGAGATAATATAGGGATTATATATATTTTGCAGTGAGTATCAAGGGTGAGCTCCGAATAGGTATAGTGGTATATAATCTGATATCTTTATGTACTCTTAATCCAAAATCGATACAATACTCATGTATCGATTTTCTTTATCAGTTATTTTTTCTATGCAAAAACTCATCGCCATCATCTCATCCTCTGTCCTATTCGCCTCACTCTGCTGCCTCTCATCCGTCGTCATCGTCGCACTCGGGCTTGGATCGGTCAGCTTCGCAGCGTCACTCTCCGATACATTTTATGGTGACTACAAGTGGTATTTTCGACTATTCGGACTCCTGTGTTTGATAGTCGGACTCATCTGGTATTTTCGCTCTGAGGGGATCTGTACCATCGACCGCGTGAAGCGAGAGAAACAAAAAATCATCAATACTATCTTGATCGCACTCTTCACTGGAGTCGCCGGGTATCTGTTTTTCCTCTATGTGGTGGTACACTATATCTGAGTATGGCAGGGGATATGGGAATAATTATGAATTATAAATTCACGAATTCCGAATATCCAAACGAGGAAAAATCTATATAATCTACTCATGCAAAAATATCTCATCATCTTGCTCGCGTCCCTCATCTTCACATCATGTGGAGAGGGTGTGGTGATAGTGGACGGGCCTCCAAAAACAGAAACAGTCATCCTCGCAGTCGGTGACTCACTCACCGCAGGATATGGACTAAGCGTGTCTGACTCCTATCCGAGCCAACTCGAGACCCGGCTCCGAGAGATGGGATACCGCTATAGCGTGCAAAATGCCGGAGTCTCAGGCGATACGACCGCTGGACTCCTCACGCGTATGGACTGGCTCCTAGAGTGAGGGACACCGGCTCTCGCGATACTCTGCATCGGGGGCAATGATGCATTCCAGTGAAAAGAAACCCGAGATATCGAGAAAAATATCAGATCCATCATCGAAAAGCTCAAAGCCAAAAAAATCCCGATACTCCTCGCTGGGATGCAGGCTCCACGCAATCTCGGGAATGAATATGGGAAACAATATGAGGCGATATTCCCTCGACTGGCGGCTGAGTATAATCTCGTGTTGATGCCGTTCCTCCTCGAGTGAGTCGCACTCCAGTGAGTACTCAACCAAGCTGATCGGATACATCCGAATCGTGAGGGATATACGATCGTCGTGGATAATCTGATAGAGATCCTCGAAGACGAGAAGCTGATAGTGAAATAGCTAATCCCCAAATATATGCGATATCAATCCCTCGACACACTCCGTGGACTCGCGATCATAGGGATGATATTGTTCCATGCGAACTATATGCTCGAGGAGATTTTTGCTATAGATATATTCCACTTTTCTGATCTATCTTGGTATATCCTCGGGAGAGTGGTGGGTATCACATTCATCACGGTCTCGGGTATATCACTCTATCTCTCTATCCAGAATAGGGCTCCCTCTGGGATAGTCAATACAACAAAACTGAGATTCATGATACTCACGACGATCGCTCTCACAATATCACTCGTGACGTATATATTTTTCTACGATCAGAGGATCTCATTCGGGATTATTCATTTTTTTGCTATCGTGACAGTGCTCGCTCTCCCTCTCGTACGACTCGGATCCTGGAATATACTCGTCGGTATCGTGTGTCTGATCATCGGATATACGATGGGTCCTCTCCACGTCGATACGGATCTCCTCATCCCACTCGGACTCATACCGATAGACTATTACTCAGCAGACTACTATCCGATATTCCCATGGTTTGGGTATTATCTGATGGGATATGGAGTGGCATCATGGCTTTACCTGAGTGGATATTTTGATACTCTATTCGCGTGATCCTATCGTATTCTCAGTCCACTCGCATATATCGGCAGGCACTCACTCCTGATCTATGTGTTGCATATACCGATCATCTATGGAGTGATGTGGTGGATGTTGGGATAGGGAAATAACGTTTCAGGGCTTTGCGTTCGTGCTACTATCGCCTTAATCTCCAATAGTACCTGTCTTGACTTTGCCTGCTCGCTTGTAATTGGCAATATTCACCCTGGTAGGCGTAATCACACTCTCTGTTAATGTAAATGTTGCAGGAATCGTTCCATTATCAAACAACCTTTTCCCTTCACCAAGCGTCAACGGGAAAATTGAGAGCTAGAGCTCGTCTACTAAATCATTCTTAGATAGCAGTTGAACAACCTTACCGCTGCCCCAAACTTGAATGTCAGAGCCTTCAGTGTTTTTGAGTTTTTTAAGTCTATAATTTAACTGTTTGGACTACTGAAAGTATGTTGCCTGCTGGGTCCGTAAACCATGCGATGTCTGGACCATGACCTGATGCAATGCCGCGATAAATTCCTTTGACATCAGCACGCATCTAGCCCTGATCATATCGCTCGAGCTGTATGCCGGTAGCAACGAGCTTATCGACTGCCTGATCAATATTCTCTACGACAAAGTTAAGTACCGTAAATGTTGCGGGCGAATGATCCTTTTTCTCATAGAGAAAGAGCTTGGCATTTTGAGCGAGGGTAATGTCGAGTCCTTCGTTTGTTTGTGCTATGTGTAGCCCAAGTGTATCTGCATAGAATGCCTTTGCTGTTTGTATATCATCTACCGAGTAAGAACTAAATGTAGGTGTTTGTGTAAACATAAATGTAGAGGTGAATTATATAAAAAATAATTTATAAGAGGTTCTATTAAATGCAGTGTAGCAAAAATTGTCTCATATAAAAAGACAAATAACAGACAAAACGTTTTTTATAACCATCTTCTTTACCCTAACTTACGTAATAAGTAATCGATAACGGTATTTTACGATTTTCATAACTCAATCCATCGAATATTGTTGAAAAACGAGACAATATTTGCAGTCGGAATTCTTTAAAATATATTCAATATCTTATACCAGTCGCTGGGATTTTTGTTCCTGATCTATGTGCTGCATATACAGATCATCTATGGAGTGATCTGGTGGATGCTACTTTAGGATTTCGGATTGTATTCCCTCATATATCCATATAATAAAAATCTCTCTATAAACCTATGATCGCACTCTCCAACATCTCCAAATCCTATACCAGCAAAAATGAAACAGTCACACTGTTCACGGATCTCGATTGGCAAGTCGAGACGGGGAGCTACGTGTCACTCATGGGAGCGAGTGGTACTGGTAAGTCCACCCTCCTCTCCCTCATCGCTGGGATCATCCGTCCCGATAGTGGCCCTATCGAGCTCGGAGTGACTGATATCACGACCCTCACGACCGATGAGATGATCGAGTATCGTGGGGGACATATCGCGTTCATATTCCAGGCGTTCGAGCTGATACCCAACCTGACGGTCACGGAGAATATCGATCTCGTCCTCGATATCTCGCATGCTCCTCGTCGCTATGAGACGAGTGTGATCCTCGACAAGGTGGGTCTCGCAGGCAAGGGAAATAGGTATCCAACTGAGCTCTCGGGTGGTGAGCAACAGCGAGTGGCGATCGCTCGAGCCTTTGTTGCGGATGTGCCATATCTCCTCGCCGATGAGCCGACGGGCAATCTCGATGAGGGCAATGCGAATCGGATCATGGATCTTATCGATACACTCCACCAGGAGACGGGTAACACGATCATCATGATCACACATGATCGTGATGTCGCGAGTCGAGCCGATAGAGTCTATAGGCTCTCGGGTGGGCAACTCCAGGAACAGACTCGATAATATCGCACTATGCTACAACTCTTCTCCCTCATCTTCATCCGCAATATCCGACCTGGTCTGATCCTGTTCGTAGTCATATTGCTCGCGAGTACCGGATTCCTCGTGATGCGAGAGCTGACGGAGAATATATCTCGTCTCGTTGCGAGAGAGACACAGCCGATTTTTGGTGCGGATGTACGGGTCTCGCCCAGATCCTATACGCCCGATCCGATCCTCGATAGCGTGGCTCCGTATCTCTCTGGTGTGGCATATTCCTATGCTGATCGGACAGAGTTCTCCACGACGCTCATCGACCGAGACGGCAAGATCTGACTCATAGAGGTAGTCGCCTATACCGGTGACTATCCACAGAAGTGAATCCTCAAGATGACATCACTCACGGGTGCAGTAGTGTCCTCGGGTGGATATATCGCTGCGACGAGCGAGCTGATCGACCGATTCTCATCAGGCAATAGCATCACACTCGATACGATCCGAGTGCCTATCTCCCAGAGGATAGTGGAGTCGAGCGATCTCGGTTTTTCTTTTGGCCAAGAGAATCATCTCCTCATCCTCCCGAGGTCCGCACTCTCAGGATCGATGCTCATCTCCTCAGGATCACGACTCTCTCAGGATCTGCTCCTCTCGTTCTCAGGTGGGATAGACACCGATCAGATAGTCGCCACACTGCGGGATACGCCATCACTCTCAGGATCCCGGATCCGCAGCTACAACGAGCGATCGGAACAAGTATTCGACGTGACGCGAGAGCTCACGAACTATATCCTCCTCATCCTCGTCGTCGCTGCTATCTTCGCGGGCATCATCCTCAGGTCCGCTCACGAGAGCCTCTTCGCTGATCTCTCGAACACACTCCGCATATTCGAGATACTCGGACTCTCTCGAAGAGAGCAAGCTATCATATTCATACTGCTCTATAGCTGCATCATCCCAGTAGCATTTGCCCTCGCTATCGGGCTCTCCTATGGGATCATCCTCTCTATTGGCTCTATTCCTGCGGCGAGTGACTTTGTATTCCTCCTCTCGCCGATCACCTTCACAGCTCAGATCATAGCACTCCTACTCGTCACCTCGTTTGCCCCACTCTGGATAGAGAGACTCGGTATCGGATCTGCTCTGTATGCAAAAATCCCAAAGAAAATATCCGAGCCACTCTCGAAATATCTCTCTATCAGCGGAGTGATCCTATTCCTCTGAATTTGGGGAATCGTATATATCATCTTCTCGGAGTTGGGCTGGAGCTCACTCGTCGTATTGGCAGGACTCTTGGCATTGCTCACTCTCGGATGGATATTGCGGTGAGTCTACCTCAGGATCTATGACCTGAGTAGGGGACTCAGGCAGTGACAATTTGCCCTGTTCGACGGAGTGCGGGCCCTCGTGCGACCACTGACACCGACGATACCGATCACACTATCACTGATCTCGATTACGAGTTTTTTGGTGTTTTTCATCCTGTTCTCCCTCGCGTTCCGAGAGCGACTCACACTCGATGTCCGAGATACGGCGAATATCTACGCCGTCAATATCCTCGAGTCAGACAGAGCGGGTATCACCCCCGTTCTCTCTGGGGCTGAGATCTATAGTGTCCTCCGGTCTCGTATCTCTCGCGTCAACGGTCGGACGCTCGAGGAGCATCTCGATGATCCGAGTCCTAGCGGAGAGTACACCCGAGAGTTCAACATCACGACCAATACCCTGACATTCCCGATTCTCAGGTGACACTCGGATCTCGCAGCCGATGAGGTATCTGTCGATGATGAGTTCTCACAACAGCTCGGAGTCGATATCGGAGATACGATCGAGTTCTGACTATCCGGGAAGATGATCACGCTACGAGTGGCCAATATTCGCAAGTCGGTTCGTGAGGGTTTCCGTCCATTTTTCTATTTTTCATTCCAAGAGGAGGCGTTCCGCACTGCACCACGGACATACTTCGTCTCGGCTTATACGACGGATACTGAGTCCTGGAAAAAATCCATCCTCTCGCGTACTGGCCCACATATCACCTTCATCGATGTCGAGAATATCCTCTCGATCGTCCGAGATATTTCATACCGCATACTCTCCGTGATATCGCTCTTTTTCATCGCGGTGAGCCTGTTTGCGATCCTCGCGATCTTGTCTCTTTTTGCACGACTGCGACTCGTCGAGTCTACCAAGCATCGACTCTATGGACTCTTCGGTGCGACGGACGTGACGACCCGAGGATCGTTCCAGATGACGAGATCGACGATACTCGCACTCTCCTATATCTGCTCCATCGTGATCGGTACTCTGCTCTGGCTCTATGTGATCCGGTCCAACACGTTCCTCTCGTTCCAGTTCTCATCCCTCGTGCTCGCGAGCGTGAGTATCGCTATCGCCTATATCATCCTCGCATGGGTGATCCGACCGAGACCTGCTACGAGCAACAGATAGTTGGCTACGCAAAAGAATACCCCTCCGAGCGAGAGGGGTATTGTGTTGAGACTTTATTTGAGATTGTCAGCGAGGAATCTCATAGTCTTGTCCCACGCATCGACGGTCTCACCCGGAGCATAGTTTGCTCACGATGGATTGGCAAATGCATGCCCGAGGCCAGGATAGACGTATATATTATTCTCTTTATCGAGGTCTGCGAGATTTTTCCTGAAGAGATCGATCTTCTCCAGTGGGATGCTCGTGTCCTTGTCACCAAATATGCCCAGAACTGGTCACTTGAGTCGTGCGAGCTGAGTCGTATCCTCAGACAGGTTGCCATAGTAGATCACCGTAGCATCGACGGGTGTGTTGAGAGAGACATTCAGCGACTGCCCTCCACCAAAGCACCAACCGAGAGTCCCGATTTTTGTGACATTTTCCCTATCTTTGAGATAGTCGATCGCGAGTTGCATACTCTTGATCGCGGCCCCTGAGTTGGTTCGGACTTTTGTCGAGAGTTCCTGAGCCTTTGCCTGATCAGTCGTCACCTCACCATAGAGATCTATAGCCAGTACCTTGTACCCCGACTGAGCCAAGAGGTCAGCCATATACTCTATATTGTCGTTGAGGCCCCACCACTCATGGATCATCACGACACCCGGATAGCTGCCTGAGCCAGTCGGCTCTACATAGTATCCTCGGAGATCTCACTCGGAGAGGGTGACGCCTGTCACCGTCTTGCCGATAACCTGAGTGAAGAGATCGATATTCTTGCCGGTTCAGGTATATGCAACACAGACGCCATCAGCGAGGATCTCGCCAGTCGAACAATCGATGGATGTCTGTCACGAAGAAGTCTGTCATGAGGTAGTCATGGGTGGAGGGTTAGGAGTCACTACAGGAGGAGTGGTGGTAGTGCAGGCATCCAGGAGTAGGGCAGTACATACGACACCAGTGATGTAGAGGTAGAGTTTCATATACGATATAGTGAAAGGATAAAAATGCTAATGAACAACCCATTAACTGTATGTATTATAATGATAGCATATCTCCTACAAATACAATTCCAAGACAAAGTAAAATAGTTAGAGAAAAAAGAAATCCCACCGATGAGGTGGGATTTCTTTTTTCCAGTATATTAGTTGCATCGTACGACAACATGTCGATTCGTATCGTAGTATTTCTTCTCCTTTGGAGAATATACATTGGTAAGCCATATCTCATTTTGTGACTCCTTTGTTACTTCCGATGCATAGAGTATCCCCATAGTGTCAGTTTGGATCTTAATGATTCTTCGTCCATTTCTTCCTTTTAGTTTCGATCAAGCGGAACAGAGGTTATTTTTAGAAAAAAGAGTCGGATTAGAAATAATCTTATATCTACCCAATCCTGATGCGAGAATTGGTATAGTGCTCACTTCAGGACGCTTGGTCTCTGCTGGAATAGAGTTTGCTCCGACTGAAACAACATCCCAATTATGTATACTCGTATAGGTAGTTGCTATATTTCCCAGTCTATCTCTTACTACCCAGACATGTCAGAGATAGGTATTTTGGGTATAACTTTGCAAAGGAGTGAGCGTATAATATCTTTTTTCAACCCCTGTGAAGTCAGCCCAATATACAGTATATGTATCAACTTGACTGAGGTTTTCGAAATATATCTGCGTCGGAGTTACGCTGTTCGGAGAGATGAGTCCTCCTGCTAAGGTATAGGATAGGTTTCCAGTAAGAGTAAAGATTAGAGTAAGTAATGAAAGAAGAATTTTTTTCATGAGAAAAAGAGGCTAAGAAATATAAATCATATCAAACACAGTATTTATACTTAAATTTATAAAAAAGCAAGAAGAAATATGTTACAAAAATTACGCCCCCATTTTCCATACTTATTTTTCTCTGAAGGCTGGTATCATCTGGCGTGAAAATCCCTAAAAAATGAGGACTTTTCACGCTAAAACGCCTTTTGACCGTGAATATCACCTATTTTCTACTTATTTTCATGGTCACGCTCTCCTACAGTCCTCTGAAAAATCCCAATATATCAGGCCCTCCACTCGTCGGCCAACTATGTGGATCACCGCCATAGGTCGAATAGTTCTCACACCAGACGACAGGACTGCCCGTCGAACAGTCTCGCCACTTTTGGCAAGTGAGTCATCCGATCTGGATGTTCTCAGTGGTTGCACCGCAGGTATTCGCACCCTTCATCACTCGCTCAGTAGCTCTGGCTGTTGCAGGTGATGAGAGGGTATCGTTCGGATTTTGATATATCAGAGTCGCTGTCGGAGTCTGATTGCAGCTACTTGTCCAGCCACCACCTCCGACGATCCCCATAGCGTGGATGATATCACCTCGGACACACGCCAGTTTCGATGCGAACGAGGCCCCCAGAGAGTGAGCAACCAGCATCACATCGGATCTCTCGATACAGTAGTGGTCACCGACATCACGGACAATAGCGTCAAAGAATGTCACATTCTCCTCCGCACTCCATGACCGACTCCCACCTCCTGCATCGAGTCCAGCAGGATATGCGACGATATACTCACTCTGACTCCCTCATCTT
Source organism: Candidatus Altimarinota bacterium (assembly GCA_031407385.1). GTDB lineage: Bacteria > Patescibacteriota > Gracilibacteria > BD1-5 > UBA2023 > JABFSX01. The sequence continues at coordinate 9,969 of JANOIH010000031.1, forward strand.
CTCCCTCACTCCAGTCCCATATATCACTGTACCTGAGTGTTCGAGTTGGTCCGTCCATGGATCGCCACGATGAGTCCGACGGGACTACTACTGGAGTATCCGGGTGGGACCCTGAGAATGTAGGACCTGACTTTGCCTGCGATCTGTATCGTAGGCGTACTCGTGAGAGTTCACGGTGTACTACATCACTTCGAGAGACTTCTGATCGGGGATTTTTGCGTAGCGTAGGATCTGATCGCGAGTATCAGCTCGGTTGCCCGACCACGAGACATCGGTGTCACGAGGGAATAGCTATGAGTATCGAGGATGCCGTTCACATCTGCGAATCCCTGATATGCCGTATACCACGGAGTGCTCACAGTGGGAGTGAGACCGTAGAGTCTGAGTCCCATAGCGAGTCCCTCGAGGACCGTCACAGGACGATCCGGGCCAAATGTCCCATCACCGAATCCACTCACGATTCCGAGTTTCGCAGCTTCACAGATATATGGATGATACCATATATTCATGCGTACATCACGGAAACACGGCTCTATCGTAGTCCCCGAAAGCGTGACTCACTTCGCCCTGAGGAACACCTTGAGTATCTCAGCTCGTGTGATCGTGTTACTTGGTCAGAAGTCCCCGTTGTCATATCCAGATATCACACCCTCACTCGCGAGTGTAGTGATCGAGTCTCGATACCAGGAGTACTCGGTGTCAGGAAATAGGGCATAGGTAGACTCCACTGAGAACAAGGCCAGGAGTAGGAGCGTCGTGATATATCGGATCATAAGAAAAAGTTATACTAGGGTAGTATAGCTGATTACCTGATCTCACCTAGTATCTTCGCAGAGAATTCACAGATAGTATCTACCGCTGGTAGCTCTCCGACAGATCGCGATAGTTTTATTATTTTATCTCTGCTTCCACTTTGGCGAACCAGTACTCGTATCCTCGTGATGATGGATGGAAGTAGTCGGGAGCGAGGTAGATCATTGGCTCTCGGACGAATGGATCGGAGTCTCTTTCATCGAAGAGATCGACATAGATACCACCATGTTTCGTGACGATCTCTCGGAGCTTCGCGTGATAGGTGCGTGAGATATGCTCATAGATATATCCGATGACACGAGGGAATATCCCTGCTCCGCCGAGATTCCCACACGTGAGGACGATGAGTCTTCGGTGTTTCGGGAGATTCTCGATAAGTGCCTCGAACTCGGGAGCGACCCGCGAAAGTCTATGGAGCCGAGTCATGTCATTGCCCGCTATCTGGAGGAGGATAGTATCGTACTCTCCCTCTTCGACATGTGCTACCTGAGTAGCGACATCGGCGACGACAGCTCCTGAGACTCACCGATTCTCGACTCGTGTCGCACCGATCAGCTTCGCGAGCCTGCCAGCAATACTTTCCTCTGGGGTATCAGCACCGACTCATACAGCGATACTATCTCCGAGGACGAGAAGTGATACTCCACTCGTATCTCAGGAGAGAGTATAAGGTGTGGTTCGCACTATGATAGACTCGGATATCTTCACGAGCCGGTAGAATCGATATACATAAAAAGCAATGATGAGTATCGCTATAGAGAAAGTGACGAGAAGGATTTTGGTAGCGATATGCATGAGTGCTTGTTATGGAGTCCGACAATTCTTCCGAGGACAAATACTCTTCACTGACGCTCGAGTGATATTACTTTTTGTTCATATGCCAAAGATTATCTCCATTTTTCATCCTATTTCAACTTTTCGAAAAATATTGTTTCTATAAAAAATACCCAATAAAAGAATTCTTGAGTATTTTACTTTCGTATTTTTCTTATTTCAGTGTGGTAGCGAGGATGATCCCAACAAGAAGATAGTATTTCATAATTTTAGACAAATATTATAGTCTAAAATAGACAATATATAGTTGAGTATAACTATAAATCCTATTATAGGATTCTCGATAATAGTGCTAGTACAATTCTACGACAAAATATAAAACAGAAAAACCCCTCCGAATATTCGGGGGGGTTTTTTCTATGTTTTCAGGAATTATTTTGGCATCAGTACCGTATCGATAACATGAGTGACACCATTCGATGAGATCACATCAGCGGTCTCTACCATAGCAGATCCATTGATCATGAGTTTGCCACCCATTGTTGTGAATGAGAGTTTCTTGCCTTCCACTGTTGTGAGAGTGAGTCCATCCTTGAGGTCTGCAGCAGTATATCGTCCAGCGACTACATGGTAGGTGAGGATATCTGTGAGAGCTCATTTATTCTCAGGCTTCACGAGAGTATCTACAGTGCCTGCAGGTAACTTCGCGAATGCAGCATTCGTCGGAGCAAATACGGTGAATGGTCCTGGAGACTTGAGTGTCTCGACCAGTCCTGCAGCCTTGACTGCAGCAACAAGAGTAGTGACATTGCTCGCTCGGGCTGCATTATCTACGATATCCTGAGATCTGACCATCATCTGTCCTCCTACCATGACACCTTCTTCCTTTTTCATCATTGAGCCTGAAGTATCTGTTTTAGTAGCTGAAGTATCTGTTTTATTTTTTTCAGATATACTGCTTCCGCAGCTTGCCAGTAGAGTGACTGTCGCAAGCAATATGATCGGTACGATGAGTTGCTGTTTTTTCATAATAGAAAAGTTAAAAGCTAAAGTGACGAGTAATATCACTCACACATTATACTATAGGGAGATTAACAGTAGATTAAGGAGTTAATTAATCCCTGTAGCTCTCCGACAGATCGCGATAGCTTCTCGAATAGAATGCGAGTATCGTGACGATCACGCCGATGGTCCCTGCGATGACAAATACGACTGCCATAGCTCTATCGGGTGAAGTACCCCACCAGTCTCAGACGATCCGAGTCATACCACCATCTACCACCCATGGCATCACGAGGAACTGAGTGAGTGGACCGATCATGAACGCGGTGAGCGGAGAGGCGATGTTCTCCATCGATTGGCCAAATCCGAATACTCGACCCTGGCGTTCGAGGGGTACTACTTTTTGCATGATGGTCTGTTCCGCGGACTCGGCGATCGGGGAGAAGAGCATGAATCCAAAAAACCCTATCCCCACGAGCCATATCGATGACACGAGTGGGAAGAGGATACAGACAGACCAGAGTAGGATGTTCACGAGGAGGAGAGTCCGTACGGGATTGGTCCCGAGGCCGTAGCGAGAGACGAGCATCCCTCATGCGATGAATCCCGTACTCGTCACGGCGAGCATGATCCCCCAGACCTCGACCGAGACGATCGAGAGGCCATACGCGTCCATGAGTGCCATGAATACTCATCCCAGGAAGTTGTTCCACATAGCGAAAAATATCATCGCAAAGAGTCCCGAAATACCAGCGATGATGCGTATCGTTCACCGCAGATCGATGGTCTTGTCTCGTGCTGCATCACTCTCGAGGTGCTCCTCTCGTGGGAAGGTGAGCGTGAGGAGATGTGCTATGACGACGAGGGTGACGGCGATGACGATACCCACCGCCCAGGTCATACCGAGTCGTCCGATGACGAATCCTGAGAATACGGATACCACGGTGAAGACGAGACCATTCACTATGCCTATCTGTCCGTTTGCCCGATCGCGTTCTCACTCGGGGATAAGGAGTGTCACGATGGTCGAGAGTGCTATCATACGGATATTGCCCATGATGACGCCGAGCATGGAAACTATGACGAACACCCAGAGCCATATACCCCACACATCTCCCCAGGTCTCACTCGGGAGTATGAGGAGCATCGCGAAGGATATCGAGTAGAAAAATAGAGACGCGACAGATGACGCGAGCATCACCGACCGCTTCCTATAGTGATCGACGAGGGAACCAAACCATATCCCACCGAACAGATTCATCACCAGATAGAGTCCTCCGAGCATCCCCGTGACAAAAACTGAGTGCGTCGTGAGGTACGTCCAGAACGTGATAGCGAACCAGAGGAGCATATTGGTAAATCCTGCTACTGCGGTGTTGGTGAGGATGTGAGGGAAGAGGGATTTTGAGTTCATTTTGACTGGTTATCAAACCTTTTTATATAGTTATTTTCTTTCGAAAATACATTCTTCTAATTCCTTATAAACTGCCATATCTTCTGTCACATATTGTGACAGTGTTAGCTTGAAAGTTTCAGGATTAATATTTGTTCTTATTCCACAAAAATTTTTAATTCGTCCAGTTTCGTCTTTTAGATTTTGATTAACTATATCGGTTACAAATTTATCATATTCTGCTTCTTCAAATACCAAGCTTTTTTCTAAACAATAAGAAGTTAGAACTGCTTTGTCGTAAAGGTAATTTTCCATTTCCCATCGCCTCATAACTCTATGGGAGTTAGGAGTATTGGCTAAGTGGATTTGTCTATCATTTTCATTATTTATTTTACCAGATGAAATATCCCTATCTTTAAATACAAGTATTTCAATATCAGAAAAAACTTTAGTTAAAATTGCTAATGCAATCTCACTTCTCTGATCCAGTTCAGTATTCCCTCAACTCGAGATAAATAAAGTATCATGATATCTTTCACCAAAAATAGTATTATAAACTTTTGCGTCAGTTCCTTTTTCAATTCAACTCATACTCGGCCCAGCTGTACCTTCACAATAAATTATTCTTTTGGGACTAATTAATCCAGTAAGATCATCAAGTGCTGTTTCAAATATTTCTTTCCATTTTGATAATGATTTCTTCATTGGTATAAGTGTCTGTTGGGTTGATGCCCAGTTTACTCCTTTCTGAAATTGAATTATTTGACAGTCGTCTTTCAGATCTTCTTGCAAAGCCCTTAAAAAACCAATACTATGAGTTGTAATCCAAATCTGGCAATTTGCACCGACTAATTTATTTATTTCTAGTAGAAGTTTTTTTTGAATAGAAGTATTAATATGCAACTCAGGTTCATCAATGAGAAAGATAGTGTCATTGTATTCTTCTTGCCTTAGATACAAATCAAGCAATATATCAACAACCTCCTTTTCTCCAGATGATAGCACATTAAATTCAAATTCTTTCGGATGGTCAGGTTTTTCAAAATATAATGTTCCTTTTCCATCTTCTATGTCACCCAAACTAACAATCGCTAATTCTAAACAATTAGATAATGAGCTATTTAAATCACCAATAATTTTTTCTTTGGCTGAATCATATGTTGCAATAGATGGGTGCTCCTTTAAATATCGATTAAATTTAACATATAATCTTCTATAATTTTGCTCCATTTTAGCATCTAAATCAGAAGAAGCAGTTGCACCATAATTGTTTAATCTAATTTCTGTAGTTGCCCTAGATTCATTGACCTTTAAATTACTATTATATCTATATGGGCTTCTAAATGAAAAAATGGTATTTTCTTGTCATGTTTTTGTTCTTTCAGTTTTCAGTCATTGAACGTTACCCGAGTCTAGTTCAATGACTATATTTTCATAACCAAAACTAGGTGCTTGTGTCATTGAATGATAGGTATCACCTTTGCCACCTTGATCTCCTATTGCACCATAAGCATTATTATGGAATAACATTCCGTCAAGTACACTACTCTTTCCGCAACCATTTGGTCCAACAAGTGCAACTATCCTTTTTGGTTCAGATCCTAAATCAATAGTTAAATCGTGGAATCGTTTGTATCCATTCTTCAATTGTATTTTTCTGATTCTCATTTTTGTAATGTTATAAGTTATATTCCTATCCCCACCTCAACAACTCCAGCTTCTTTCACAAAATATGCCTTGTTTTATCCCCTCAGCACTTTCTCCATCGTTTTCCCTTTTGCGAGTTCATCCACGAGCTTGTCGAGATATCGGATATTCCGCATGAGTGGATCTTCGATTTCTTGGACTTTGTATCCGCAGATGACTCAGGTGATGAGTGTACGATTCGGATGCATCTCGGGAGCTTCTCGGAAGAATTTCTCGAAGTCTATTTTATCTTCAAGTACCCTCTGGAGTCACACCTCATCATATCCCGTGAGCCAATAGATGACCTGATCGACTTCTTCTTTTGTCCGTCACTTTTTCTCTACTTTTGTGATATAGAGTGGATAGACGCTCGCGAATGACATTGTATAGATTTTCGTATTTTGCATGTTTTTTTAGGACTTACTATTTATTATGTATTTCCTGATAGGCTTCGAGCATTTTCATATACTCGGGGAGTATCGTCTTGTGTGTCTCACTCGCACTCGTCTCATACAGATTCGGGAAGATGCCATGTACGAACGCCATACATCATGCCTTGATGGATTGTCATGCAAAGAAAAATGCGAGTCGCTGATGCTGTCAGTAGCTGACCTTGTGTCACTGGAGATGAGAATCGAACATAGCCAGAGCGTTTTATGATTTAAAAAGAGTATATTTCTGGATTACCTATCTGCCGATCAGACAGACTTCATTCTTCGTGGCTGACAGGAACTATTCCTTCGGCATCTGACTGACATTCATCCAGAATGCTTCCCAGATATGTCCATCTGGGTCCTCGAAGTCACGACCATACATGAAGCCATGATCATAGGTCTCGATCGTCTTCTTTCCTCAGGCATTGATAGCTTTCTCGAAGAAAGTATCGACTTCTTCTCGTGAGTCGAACTGGAGAGCGTTGAGTACCTCTGTGGTGGTATGAGCATCGGAGATCGTCTTCGATCCGAGGAAGCTTGCACAGAATCCATGAGTCAGGAGCATGACGGAGAGGGAGTCATCATAGATCATAGCTGATGCATCTTCATTGGAGAAGTCGGGATTCCGAGTGAATCCGAGTGCTTCGTAGAATGCTGTTGCTTTCGAGAGATCCGTGACAGGGAGATTGATATAGAGATTTGCCATAGGGATAAACAATAAGAAAATAAACTACATATTCGAGAGGACATATCCTGTCGCGAGGAGTCCGACGAGACGACCGATACTCGATACGGCTATCTTGGTTGCCATGTATTTTTTTGTATCTGCACCCCAGATCACGGTCGATATCATCGTCGGCAGGATGAATCCTATCCACACGAAGAACGCAAGGTGCATACCAGAGAATGATGGGATGATCTCGATGAGGACAGCGAGGTGTATAACCATGAGTCCCGTAGCGATGAATTCCGCTACCATGAGTTTCCACATACCACCCATAGCCTCTTGCATCTCAGTAGCATTGAAGCTATCTTTGCCGTGATGTATACGCATCCAGAGTTTCCCGAAGAGTGGCCCGTGCCATACCGCACCGAGAGCAAAACACGAAACCGTCATGATCGCGATCATCATCCATGGGAGAGTAGCCATAAGAAGATAGATAGCCATAAGAAAAAAATAATAGAATAAATGAAACTCTCTTATTTTATGTGAAAATGAGTGAAATACAAGAATTTTATCTCATCAGTCTCTTCGAGAGTATCAGTGAGGCGAGTATCATCACAGACCAAGCCACGAAGAATATCCATAGTATACCCTGCATATTGAGATATCCTAGAATAGGTGCTAAGAGTATATATGGGGAAGCACGCAGAAACGAGTAGATCGAGAGCATAGTAGCACGATTGGCTTCGGTGGATTTGCGAGCGATGCTGTCAGCTATCTTGATATACATCAGACGCTGTCCAGCGTAGAGCACGAATACCACAATAGCACCATAGTATCCAATAGGGAATACAGAGAAGATCAGTCCTCCTATACAGAGTAATCCTACATTCTGTATAATTCGGGACTCTGTCATCATAGCATCATACTTGTGTAGGAGCTCTAGGAATCCGATCGTGACAACGATAATCAAGGCAAGAACTATAGATCAGAGAAACGGACTAAATCAAAATCTATCCAACAGAAAGAGTCGTAATACTCCATATCAGGCAGCGTAGAAGAGTCACTGAATAACGATCAATATAGGAATATAATAAGCAAATGATGGGCCAAGAAACGCACGAAATCCATCTCTCATATTGGCAGATACCTTGCGGAGGATACCGAGCATATCCTGAGTCTTGTCTCATGCTCTCGACTCCTGGAGTGGGACGAGTAGTCATGCAGATAGTACAAAAGAGATACCCGTCAGTATCCATGGGAGCACTGGATCTATAGTGTGGAGCCATCCGCCGATCACGGTCGCAACAAGACTGGCGATCAGTGCCCACTGGAGTCATCGAGTTAGGACCTTTCTCCATATACCTGACTCGTGTGTGACCCCTAGATTGGAGTAAAATAAGGCCTCCACCGATCATGAAGTGAGAGATACTCATGTCATCATGACGATCTGTCAGATGAGTATGGATTCATAGTTATGTCCTATAGCTTGCACGAGTATACCAACTCCAGAGAGGATCTGTCCGAAGATTACAACTTTTTTCCTGCCTATGGCATCTGCGATCGCACCGGATGGTACCTCCACCAGGAGTGCCACAAAAAACGCCATACTATCGATAATCCCGACATCCTGATCAGTGATATATATCCGATAAAAGTAGAGCCACACAGCACCGAGGAACCAGAGATTGGAAAAGACACTATAGGCATAGTATCGGTATATGATCCCGCGAGAAGCATCTTTTGTATCTATTTTTGTCATAGTTGGATGGAGCCCTAGATAAGCAAATTGGCAAAACAGATTCTTCTAGAGAGTAATTGTGGTGATTATAGCAAAATTCACATTCTTTCAAGTGCAAATGCAATTTGTCTGGAGGAGTACCATTCGGTCTGCTGAAGCATCTTCTATAGAGAATCGAGAAAGACCCAATTTTATTCACAGACTCGATCAGAAGCCTTTGTCTTCTTTTTATCTTTTCACATTGAACTATGGTCTCTATAATAAAATTACATTCTTTCAATCTTTGGAGTGAGATGATACTCGCTCACTATTAGAAAATAAAAATATAACTGTCGTTTTTATCTATTCTGAATTAATCCAGCGTTAATCTCCCCACTTATAATGAGCATACATCGTAGATATTTTGCTTTTTTAAGAATCAATTATATGTCCTCTTGATATAAAAATATACATCACGTATGAATCCGATCACCGACAATTATGGTTGCATTTGTGTATATTTTTTTGAACATAGTCTCAGACATACGCAGTCAAAGTACTCTATGTGTACTGTTATCAGAAAATATATATACATAGAACATCGAACTTATTCACAGACGATCACTAACATTATAAACACATGAAACAATTACATAAGAAGATTATCAGTTGAGCAGTAGTGACAACACTACTCCTCCTGACCAACATCAATGCATTTGCATCGAGTCACCGGGAGGCTCCCATGATCAGTGGAGATCCCAAGGTAGATGCAACTGATCTATACGCATTCGTGAGTCCTGACCAGACGAGTACAGTGACTCTCATTGCGAACTATATACCATTCGAGGAACCAGCAGGAGGACCCAATTTTGACTCCTTCGATGACAAAGCTCTCTATGAGATCAATGTCGATAGCAATGGTGATGCCAAACCTGATATCATCTATCAGTTCAGATTCAAGACGACTGTCGGCAATCCGAACACATTCCTCTACAATGTTGGAGCCATAGAGTCACTGACGGATCCCGACTGGAATGTGCGTCAGACATATACACTCACAAAAGTAGAGAATGGAGTATCTACAGTACTCGGTACTGATCTGATGTCTCCTCCAGTCAATATCGGACCCAAGTCCACACCGAATTATGCAGCACTCCAAGCAGCCGCTATCCATACATTACCAAATGGGATAAAGGTATTTGCCGGGCAAAGTGCTGATCCATTCTTCGTCGACCTTGGGGCAACTTTTGACCTCCTGACGATACGCAAGTTACCAGGTAATGCTGGTGGAGGAATCAATACGGTCAAGGGATTCAACGTCCACTCACTCGCACTCCAGATACCTATCGCTCAGTTGACCAAGAATAAAGTAGTACCTACGGATGCTACGAGTGGTGACTCTGTGATCGGCGTGTGGACGACAGCATCTCGTATGAGTACTCGCGTACTCAATACCAATGGTACTCAAGATAATACAGGACCCTGGGTACAGGTATCTCGTCTCGGTGCCCCTCTCGTGAATGAGGTAGTTGTTCCTCTCGGCGCAAAGGATCTCTTCAACGGATCCAAGCCAGAGAATGATGCTCAGTTCGCGAATGGAGTCACGGACCCTGAGGTAGGTAAACTGCTGAAAGCACTCTATAATATTCAGGTTCCACCGCAGTGAGCATTTGGCTCTGCGACTGCACGAGATGATCTCGTAGCTATATTCCTCACGGGTATACCAGGGCTCACTCAGCCTATGAACGTAGTACCATCAGAAGAACTCCGTCTCAATGTAGCTATAGCACCTACCTCTAGTCCTAAGAGACTTGGTATACTCGGTGGTGATACTGCAGGATACCCAAATGGACGTAGACTCACCGATGATGTGGTAGATATATCCCTCCAAGCAGTAGCAGGAGCCGCTTATCCACTTTTTCATACTGGATTCGTTGCTGATGCTACATGACTCAAGCTCGGCGATGGGGTAGATATGACTGACTCAGTGCTCCGTACAACCTTCCCATACATGGGTCTCCCAAATCGTGGATTCGAGAGCGTGCCACATGGCAACTACTCGATAACCGTTGATAATGGGAATAACGGAAATAACGGGAATGGAAATAATGGAAACGGGAATGGGAATAACGGAAATAACGGGAATGGAAATGGGAATAATGGGAATAACCGAGATGAGGATGAGAATGTATCTGCCCTGATTATCTGTAATATAACCAGGCATCTCGAGATCTGAAATAGCGGTCCCGATGTACGATGTCTACAGCAATTTCTCAAGGATAAATGATTCATCAATATCAAGCGTACAACGCAATATTTTGGAGCAGTCACTCGAGCAGGTCTGAAAAAATGGCAGAAAAGTACCAATCAAGAAGCGACAGGATATTTGAATTAACTCTTATATCTGAGTATCTCTTTAGTGGTTCATTCATAGTAACATCACGAATCTATCGTGATGTTACACTTGAGTGAGTCTTCATAAATATCATCACTATGACAAATTTTTTGACATGAAAAATGGTTTTGATCATACCGATTGCTCTCGCACTCATCTGACTGAGCGGGTGTAATCTGGGGAGTATGGATACGTCTATCAACACGTCGTCAGATGCAGGCAACATCATGACGTCTAGTGTAGATGAGCAGATCATACAACTGGAGAAAAATAGAGTCGATGATCCAAAAAATATAACCAACTATATCTCACTGAGTACCCTCTACCTGCAGAGAATCCGAGAAACAGCTGATATAAGTGACTATGAGACGATAGCGAGATTGATGCGTGAGGCTGAGAAAATAGATCCAAAAAATAGTGATATACTCTCACTGCAATCACAGATAGAGCTGGGTCGTCATAACTTCTGAAGTGGACAGGTACTGATACAACGAGCAATCGAGCTCAATCCAGATAGAGCTGCATACTATGGCATATTGGGTGATACACAGATAGAGCTCGGCGACTACACTGGTGCGGTTGACTCCTTCCAGAAGATGATCGATATGAGGCCTGACTACAATTCGTATATACGCATTGGCTATATCCGTGAGCTCTTTGGCGATATACCGGGTGCTATCAGTAGTCTCCAGCTCGCGATCGATGCGGGTAGCAAGCATCCAGAGAATATCGCATTTGCATATGTGGAACTCTGAAAGTTGGAATTAAGAGAAAATCTAGAAAATGCAAAACAATATTTTGACTCGGCGATACGACTCGTACCAGAGTATCCTCCAGCTCTGGAGTGACTCGGCAAAGTTGCCTACTATAATCAGGATCTCACGCTCGCTCGATCATATTTTGAGAGGGCATATGAGAGACTCCCTATTGTCCAATACCTCATCAACCTCGCTGATCTCGATATCGTCATGGGTAGAGTAGTCGAGGCCAATCAGAAGCTGACACTGGCCGAGATCACTTTTGATACAACACAAAAATCAGGGATCAATACTGATCTCGAAGAGTCGTTGTTTCTCAGTGATCATGACCTCAGGCTACCAGATGCTCTCATGATGGCCGAACGAGCCTACCAATTACGACCGAGTATATTCGCAGCCGACAGTCTCTCATGGGCTCTCTACAAAAATAATGAGTACTCAGAAGCAGCTAAATACACTCCATGAGCACTCATGCTAGGTGAACACGATCCCACTATACTCTACCACCAGGGCATGATCGCTCTAGGAAATGGTAATATTGCAGATGCGAAAAAATACCTCGATAGAGCGCTAGTGCTCCATCCACGTTTTGCTATACTTTGAGTCGAGCAAGTGAGAGATGCCCTCAATTCCATAAAATAAAACATGTATGCAATACCACTTCATGATTCTGATTCGTATTTTCTTATTGGTCTCCATGATGTTCTTGGTAGTATGTAATACCCTGCAAGCCCACGAGCTCATACCTCGAGCACTGCAAGAATATATACAGACACACCCTGAGGCTACCGCTGATGAGATAAAAGAATTCGCAAGTAGTCAGGCTCCAGAGTTCGCCAGTAGATTCCAGGATTGAGCAGATATACTCAGGATAATCAAGGACACCAATACATCGTTTATCGATAATATGTTTGATTTTTTCAGAGTTGGAGTGAGCCATATTCTCAACGGTCCAGACCATATCTTATTTGTTCTCTCACTCCTTTTGGTATTTGTATCATGGAAGGACATCTTGAGATTGACTGGGATTTTTACAATTGCCCATAGCATAACCCTGCTACTCGCAGGAACTGGTATACTCGTACTGAGCTCCAGTATCGTAGAGCCGATGATTGCTCTCTCTATAGCCTACGTAGCCTTCACTTCAGTATTCTTGTGAGACAATGTATTCCTATGAAGTAATAGATCCAAGATGGTAGCCATATTTTTCTTTGGATTATTCCATGGTCTGGGATTCGCAGGATTACTCCGAGAGATCGATATTCCATCAGACAAGTTTATTTCATCACTACTCGCGTTTAATCTTGGTATTGAGTGAGGACAATTAGTCATTGTAGCACTCGCGTTCCCTATCATATATACATTTCGTCACAGGGCATGGTATCCGAGATTCATACAAGTATTATCTATAGTGATTATCGCTATAGCAATGTATTGGCTCATCGAGAGAGTCATGCAGATATAGGAGATATTGTGACTACAAACTGGTAGCCATGACTCGTATGAGGTCACAGAGATGATGATTTTATAGACTCTCTACATGCTTCTTCAGATTCTCCAGTATCATCTGCCATCCTGCGATCTGTTGCTCAGTTGAGTGGATATCCTCAGCATCGAACTCTTCTGTTACCACGACTCCTTCTGGAGTCTCCTCGAGTGTGACATCGACGACGCGACCAGCATCGAGGAAGTACTCTTTCATCTCGCCGAGTGTATAGCTCATACTCCGCATCGGAGTGACCTCAGTATAGCGAGCCGTGAGATCAAAACCAAAACTCCCATCACGAGCCTCCATACGAGTTGTGAAGACTTCTCCGACTTTTGGATATTCTCACTTTGCCCATGGACAGTGCCATGTTGCCTCATCAGCAAATCCCCAGTGCACGATGTGTTCTGGATTCCAGATAGCATTCCAGACGGTTTCGAGTGGAGCATTTATTGTCGTAGAGACAGTGAGACGAGTCATAGGAATAAAAGATTAGGAGTAATAGATTAGGGATGAGATGCGACCTTGGTAGACATAGTGCGTATCAGGTAGATAACATATGCCAATATGAGTGTGAGCAAGCTCAATGAGAGTCCGTGCATGAGTGTGAGTGAGTATGTGAGGATTTTATTTCAGGAATCCTCCAAGATAGGGAAGAATGATACGAGTATACCCATAATAGATAAATTCAGAAGTCCTATAGCAAACTCTAACATGTTTGCTATAGGATAAAAGAGGATCGATATTGTTTTGGCTATGTATGCTGAGAATATAGATGTTCGTAAAATAGAGTTAGTATGATGGATATATCGAGGAGCAACGAACCATACATAGATAGCTATCCATGTACCAATACCGAGGATCTTCCCCATGATGTCAAAACTCCCCTCGATACTGAGTATATATCCTGTTATTGCGTTGAGTATCGTGAGTGTACCCCAGAATATAATCCTATGAGAGAGTTGAGGACTGATAGAGAACTCATATATTTTGTGGAAGAACTTCATGAGAAAGAAAAAATTAAGAGTTATGTCTATTTTTGACTAATAAGAAAAATATTATTATCTGGATCTGATATTTCAGTGTTGATGGATCACCATGGCATGCGTCGAGGAGGAGTCAGTACCATACCACCATATTCCACGACTTGCTCTAGGAATTCATCCATATTATCTACTGTGAATTCACTATTTTTATAAGTTCCTATATTTCACTCTGCCCAATAGGGGAGTCTATATGCTGCATCTTCCTCGATTTCGATAAGAATATCTCCAATATATCCAGCAAGATAGTGCGGACTTTCTTCTTTTGATATGAATCCGAAGACCTTCTCATAGAATTCTCGTGAAGCCTCGATACTTTCTACGCCAATGATTATTGTTCAGCGTTTTACGATCATAAAAACAGGTTAAAAATTATTCATTCACACTCACGGCGATCGTGAGCTCGGTATGAGCCTTGTTGTACATAGAGAAATTGGATGAAGGTTATTTCACGATTATATTGTATTTTGTGAGAAGTCCAGAGAGTCACTCCAGAGAAAATATTGCCTTTTTTATCTTGTTCTGTTCTGGATCGAGTGCATATCCATATGCGGTCGTGAAGTCGGACTTTTCGAGGACTGTATTCTGGAAGATGCTTCCTGTGAGATCACATCGGTCGAAGATACTTCCCGTGAGATCTGACTGAGCAAAGTTGACCTCGGTGATATGACAGCCGGTGAACTCAGTTTTTTGCATCTTGATCCCTGAGAAAGATCCAAAATCCAGTAGGGAATCACGAAAACTCACCTCAAAAAGAAACGCAGCACACTGGCTCCACTCGATACCATGGAGCTTGCAATCAGCAAAATGGACCCCTTGCATGCTCGTACTTCTCACTTTTGCCATACTGAGATTGCACTTGTCGAACTCACAGTCGATGAGTCTGATCTGAGAGAGGTCACACTCGGAGAGGTCACACGATAAAAAATGGCAATTCTCATATTCTCAGAGTGGGAGTGTTGTGATCTTCTCAAATGTCTGATCCTGAAAAAGTTCCATAGATTAGGAGTTATAGTCAGTATCTATCTCTGCCATATCGAGAGCGTTGTTTGTGGATGACCAGAGGCAGGTGGTGAGAGTAGTCATAGAGTAAAAGGTTAAGAATTAATTAAATCAATAGCATTATCAATTGAATATGCAACAATTATTCATGCAGGTATTTCGATAGACAGATTTTCATTTTGAGATGATATTCAGTTCTTACTTTCTTGTATATATTCTTTTTCATATAAAATTCGACCAGATATTACCCCGCAATTTGTAGGAGTCAAGTAAATTCGTTTTTAAATACTACAGGTCATCCGGAAAATCATTTATTATTGTGGCCATCAATAAGAAAAGGAGCTCATTTGTCTAACATAAACATTCAAGATATAATTCCTCACTTTACTAGAGGCATGGGAAAACCTCTGTTTAATTCTTTATGATACATATATTTTCCATTTGGAAATCATAGAAAGTATACATATTGACTATATACTAATCATTTTGATTCAGTGACTACTGGATGCACATCTGCTTCCCAGTCAATCTTGAACACAGAAATATCTGAGGTGGGTGAGTGTTTTATATCCTTTAACTCCAATCTCTTCCATTGATTTTCATGAGAAATCTCAATCCATCAAATAGTCCCCTCACTTTGCAAAAAATGCTTTGCAGTTATAAAATGAATTTTTCAATTTATTTTTATACTAAAACATGTGGCAGTATCTGTGGTATTTCTTATAAAAAATACTCTCTCTATTATATCGCTTGTAATCATATATTTTATATAAAATTATTTCTTCTTATTCCATTCTTTCCAGTAGGGAGAAAAGCGTATCAACTAAGCGTAGATCTTTTTGCTATGGGTAATCTCTCTATTATATCGCCTGGCAACTACTCTCAGTATATCTTTTTTCCTCTTTTTTCAATACAAAAAACCCACCTGTCAGAGAGAGATGGGTCGAGATGAGATGGTGACTACCGACGAGAGAGCGGCTTCTGTGTCGAGAGTCAGAGGACCATATTCACGAGGGCGAGTACAACTGCGAATACGAGTGCAATCCAGAATCCACTGACTCAGAATCCAGGAACAATCTTGGCTACGAGGAGTACCATGAGCACATTGATAACGAGGGAGACGAGTCAGAGTGTGAGGATATTGAGCGGGAGAGTGAGGGTATTGAGTATCGGTACGATAGTTATATTGACTATAGCGAATACGATCGCGACGATGAAGGCGGTCAGATATCCATCGACCGTTACGCCAGGGATGAGATATGAGGCTATAGCGACTGCGAGTGCTGAGAGGAGGAGACTTACGAGAGTATTCATGGGAAGGTTATGTTAGAGGGATAAGTACTTATTGTACCTATCTCTCACAGAGTACAAAGAATAATCCAAGACAAGGTTTTTTTATGCTTCAATATTTTTTAAAAAGGTGAGTTCTCTCTGAAGGATGAATTTTCATTCTTCATTATCTGGGTTATCACTTTCGAGTGTTCTGATAGCTTCTTCGAGAGAGAACCATCGATGAGAGATGTTATTTTCTTTTTCTGATTCTGTAAAATCAGAGTCTCAGAGTTTTGTGATTCGGCAAATATAACAATTTGAAATCTGTAAGACAGGAAATCACTCTTCTCATCATAGTTTTACTCTATATTCCATAACCTCACCGATATATTTTCCGATTTCTACCTCAGCCCCTACTTCTTCCATACATTCTCTCTTCAGTGCTGTTTCTATATCTTCTCATTCCTCAACTCCACCACTAGGGAGTTTATGAAAATTGTATTTTCATACATGGAGTATGGCTATTCTGCCATCATCGCGATAGAGTACAGCCCGAGCAGTGTGTCGAGTGATGTATTCTTTTCCTTCGAAAGTAGTAGGATCTCAGATGATGGCAAGCGGTGGCATGAAAAGTGAAAATCAAAAAATCTAGAAAGAGTATATTGATTTATTTTAGTCTTTCCAGTTTTCATATTCTCTTCACTTATTGTAATAGTCTTTTCTAGACCGACTCAATATACTTCTTGAAGTTGTCGAGGATCGACTGCCACCCATCTTGCTGCTCCTCGGGCGTATGTGTATCCTCGATCTCGAATGTCTCGGTCACCGTCGTCCCGATCTCCGCCTTGGCGAAGTGGATCGTCACCCGCCTCCCATCGAGGATCGTGTACTCGATGTACTTGGGCTCTGAGATGGCCGTATATATCCCCTCAAAGTCAAAACTAAAACTCTCATCCCGAGCCGCCATCGTATAGGTGAACTTGCCTCCGATAGTGAGATCGTTGGTCGCCTTCGGACAATACCACTCATCCGTTGCGTGGTTCCAATTCTCTATATCTGTAGGCGTCGTCCAGATGTTCCATACTTGTTCGATCGGAGCATTGACCAGAGCAGAGACAGTGATAGATTGCATAGAGAAGAGGGATAAAAGAAATAAATCCAGAATTACAGTTTCTATTTTTGTTCACTCGCTTTGATCAGAACAGGAGAGGGGGAGTACTCCGGACATTATATCCTTTTTCTATCGAAAGCAATCGATCATTCTCTGATATTTTTCAATCAAAAATCCCCACCTGACCGTGGAGATTGTGGGAATTTAGAGATTCATGAGGAATTCTCGTATCTTCGCGAAAGGTTTTTCTTCTCTATAGAATCGCTCATATTCTATGGAGTCAAACTCAGCCGATGTCTGATCTGTCCAGTAAGGGATAAAAATCTGATCCCACCCAAATCCACCTTCTCATCTTGGAATATATGATATCGTTCATGTTACACTTCACTCGAATAATCGTAACTCTATCCCATCATAGTATCCGAAAGTACATCGAGCGATCGCAGATCTGTCTTTCCCATCAAGAAGAGAGCAGAGGCCATCGAGTCAGATCTCCTGTTCAAAAAACTTGATAAATGGTCATGGGAGCTTCCCAAGTGCTAAAAATTCGAGCGATACATCTTCGACGATTACGGGTTTTCCGACTTTGGCGTATGCCTGTTTTACCTTGTGTTCTACGATCTCTCGCAGATCGAGAGACTGGAGTTCATCCAGATCGACCTTCTCGTGCTCTATCGGGAAGCCGAGATACTTCGCGAGGTAGTCTGCCTTTTTCTGGTTGCCCGTGATGAATGTGATAGATTGCATGGTTCGGATTATATTGTATTTCTCTCGAAAAACCAGTTGATTTTCGCGGTTGTCTTTATATGATAGACTTTTCTTTTCCCCTCTATGTCTCTCATCTGATTCGCCTGACTGCGTGCCATCGCGGCGCTCATCGTCATACTCTATCATCTCAACCAATATCGTCCTACGAGCGGACTCACTCCTCTTGACTGGGGGATATACCAGACGACCGAACATCTTGTCTTCGTGGTGAGTGTATTTTTTATGTTGTCGGGATTCTTCCGAGCCCTTTCATACTACAAGTGTGCTGATACAGGGAAGGAGATGCCTGGATTCTGGACATCGCTTCGTGACCGATGGCTCCGTATCGCACCCGCATACTATGTGATGCTTGTCGTGAGCCTGATCATCAGTCTCTTCTTACGTGGAACTGAGTCAGTCTCTGTGATTGCGTGGCTCTCAGGATTCGTCTTCCTGAACTGGGTGTCGGCCGATACGTTCTTCCCGATACTGTCGAACTGACCACTGTGGTTCATCTCGTTCGATATGATGGGTTGGATTTTTGTCTCGCTGGTGATGATGGGATACTATAAGATAAGGCAGAGAATCTGACAGGGAATAAGTATCATCTATTGGATCTGTATACCTCTATTCATGCTCGCTCTGCACTTCGTCTGGATATCACTCCCGTGGCCAGCGGGTGAGAGGATCGCGCATCTGTGGTTCCCGACGTACAATCCATTCCTCTTTGCACTGCACTTCCTCGCGGGGATCGCTGTCGCAGGTGGCGTGAACGCGCTCCGCAAAAAGAAACAACTCCCACATATCGGATTCGATCTCGTATTATACTCAGCTTTTGCGATACTGATGTGGGCTCTCTCACTCATCCGTGATGCTGGGGACTGGGCGTACTCTTGGCCAGTGT
Organism: Candidatus Altimarinota bacterium; assembly: GCA_031407385.1. Lineage (GTDB taxonomy): Bacteria > Patescibacteriota > Gracilibacteria > BD1-5 > UBA2023 > JABFSX01. The sequence goes on from JANOIH010000031.1 coordinate 29,173, forward strand.
GACCATATCACTTCCCTTGGGTTACGATCCTCATAGGAGTCATCATGGTCGCGCTCCCATATACGAGATATATCGGACGATGGCTCGATAACTGATTCCTCGTATTCACCGCAGGACTCTCCTATAGTCTCTTCCTCGTACATATGGTCGTGATCGATCTCCTCGTGACATATATCTTCACTATGCCACTCACATTCTGACTCTGGATCGGGCTCAGTATCGCGACACTTATGTTGTCCTATATATCTGCATATATGCTCTCTCGATATGTCGAGATGCGGAAGTGGTAGAGGATTGCTCTTGCACAAAAAAACCGCCACGAATGGCGGTGAAAAGAAAACAGAATTTGTGTTTTCATATCCTCACATTGCATGAGGAAGAGGGTTTATATCTAGTGGTATTTTATGGACAAGTTTGTCCTGTTGGGCATTGTGCCACAACATGATAATTTTTTGCGCTCAGTTGTGGATTTGTGGCACTATTGGCATTCCATGGTAAAAAATGTTTCGCAATAGTACCATATGTTACTCCACCACCAGCCTGAACGACCACTGAAGTATTGGTGCCATTGATGGTTGCGCTTGTCATGCCATTTTGATCTGCCACATTCACTCCATTGATCACACCATTCTGTTCTACAACGGAGAGAACAATAGCAACATGTGGCTTTGCATTACCAAGATTGTTATAGATGGCCTGTCCACCAAAGTGGGCAATCATACTTCCTGGTACGAGAAGAGCATTGGCTGTACCACTTACCCCTTGTCCATTCGGGAAGATATTAGCAAGTGCCCGCCCAGTCTTCCATGTGCCAGTACTTCCTGGCGCACCCGTCATGAACTTAGCAAATCCAACACATTGTCCTGTATAACCAGGCTCATATACACGTTGATGGGCAGAGCCAGCAAATGTATATGAATCCATAGTCTTCCCGGAAGCAAATGTTGTGGACTGGAGTCGTTGCTGAACAGTTGTAGTACCAGTGGCATAGCCAGGTGAAGCTGAACGGAGAAACTGAACAGCACCGTAAGTTACATGTGTACCATTCGTGTATGATGTTGTTGGGATCGCAACACCAGACGAGTTGATGAACATATTGATATTTGCTTGTGGTGCAACTACCTCTACTAGAGATGCTGCAGATGCAAACAAACTAAGGGACATGATTGAGCTCATGAATAAGCTTTTGAGTAAAATGCGATTTTGCACTAAGGAACCTCTTTTAGAAAATGAAAATTAAGAAAAAATAAAAAACAGTTAAGTAACTATTTCCAAGTCATAATAGACTCCTTTCGTAGATAAAATTAAAAACTTTGTTCAGGTGGTATGAGTTTCCCATCCCAACCTCATTGAGATGCTGGAATATCTTTCGAACCTCTCCAAGGTATCCCACGGATATTGATAAGCATATTGGCAATGTTGACTCCATAAGTATCGACACACTTACTAATGCCTGGAAGCGGATCACCTAATCCGCCTTGATTTTGAGAATCTGAAGCAGACGTGATATATCCGTATAGTCCCATAAGCTTTCCATATCCTTCTTTTGTGATATTTTTTCTTCCTGTTTGTGGATTGACAATAAAGATTTCTTCCATTGCGATATAATCTCTGAGATTGATCACTCTATTATATGTAATGATAGGTACTTCGCTGGCTGATTGATTGAATGCATCTACAATACGAAAATCATTTTCACAATTCTCGAGCAAAGGCTCCCAATCAGGAGAAGTTAATACATCAAGTATGAGCTTCTCAAGTAGAGGGTCGACATATCCAGCACCTTTATCAGTACAGTAGTCACCACCTTCTTGCCAAGAACAGCCTTTCATCTCTGATTCTGGTAGTGCCACTTCAGCTGGATTCCCCTGACCAAAACGATGAGTTATAACCGTACCATCACTGAGCGTGATAGTTCGGTCTTTCCATTCGGTATTCGGCTTCTGGAACTTCAGCTTCGGTTCTTCGGTCATTGGTTTCCCGCTGCCAAAAGGTGATATTCCCCAATCAGTCCCCGAGTTAGCTACTGTTTCCAGTCGTTTGAGTGTATCTGTTGCTATACTTGATTGGGATATGGCATTGTTGCCACCGGTGCTGATTTTTACTCCATCTGATTGTGATAGTGTAATCCTCTCGAATATACTATATCCGAGTAGGACGAGTATAATTACTCCAGCGAGAGCGATGATGTGTTTTTGTGTGACTTGCATAGCGAGTTCCTTTTATAGAAAATAGAGAAGTATTGGTGGACTATAGATATTGGATATACTTCGTATTGTATGAGAATATTTTAGATATTCCATAGTTTTGTGAAGTATTGATTTCGAAATCTAAATACATACTACACATAATTATTACTCAAATATTAATCCATCTGTCTAAATCCACCCCCTCTGGGGGTGGACCCACATAGGCTCTGCCACTGTAACCGTTGACTCGAAAAAAGGTTATGATATCCTAGACTTTGCAAAAAGACCCTAGAACTTACATCATAACCTTTTTT